>JBCDHQ010000008.1:0-33874 GCA_038749815.1 Pseudomonadota bacterium
CCGTCCTGGTCCGACGCATCCAGGCGAGAGCGTCGCCTTCAACGCGCCGAACGAAGGATGCCTTTGCGTCCTGATAGCCATACGACGAGACGGCCGGATCTGAGACGATGCGCGCCTTCAGGGCCGAGTACGCCGCTGCCTTTGCAGGATGCGCGCGGAGGTAGTCTCGGAACGCCAAGTGCCGCTCAACATGGTGGGACCCGGCAGCGTAGACGTGCAGATGATGCGTTCGGGCGCCGTCGGAGTTCGTCTTGCGAAAGTAGCGCCTGCCCGGGATGCCGTGCTCGCCCATGACCTGATACCCGAGTGCCTCGAGCACTGGGGACTTTGCATCGATCCCGGTCAGATCGGGGAGAACACCGAGTATGTCGATGATCGGCTTTGAGAGAATCCCGGGGACAGCTGTGCTGCCCACGTGATGACACACCAGGAACAGGTCGCAGAGAACGTCCGACAGGGCCTTGGCCTCCGCTGCGAAGGCCACGCCCCACGTGGGGCTGTGAGGCAGAAGCAAGCGCGCCATACCGCGTTGCTAAATGCTGACCGCCGCCGGCGCAATCATTGCGCCGCCGAGATCCGCGCGCCAGCCCATCACAAAGAGATCCGCGGCGTGGCAGAGCCTTGCATCGCGGCCAGCGTCGCGTAGAGGCCGCCTGCATTGAGGAGGGACGCGTGAGTGCCCGTCTCGACCACGCGGCCCTGGTCGAGCACAACAATCTTGTGGGCCGCCCGCACTGTCGAGAGGCGGTGGGCAATGGTGAGGGTCGTCCGCCCGTCGGCCAGCCGCTCCAGCGCCGCTTGCACCAGTTGCTCGGAGCCGGCATCGAGTGCTGAGGTCGGCTCGTCGAGAAGAAGAATGGGGGCGTTGCGCAGCACGGCGCGTGCAATGGCGACGCGCTGGCGCTGCCCTCCGGAGAGCTGCATGCCGCGGGGGCCGACACGCGTGTCGAGCCCCGACGCCATCTCAGAGGCAAAGACATCGACCGAGGCGGCAGCGGCGGCGGCCTCGATCTCGGCTCGTGTGGCGTCGAGCCGGCCCAGGCGGATGTTCTCAGCAATGGTCTCGTCAAAGAGGGCGGTGTCCTGCCCGACGACTGCAATCATATCGCGGAGCGCATTCAAGTCCGCCTCCCGCACATCCGTGCCGCCGATCGTGACGCGCCCGTCCTCGACGTCGATCAGGCGCGAGAGCAGCGAGAAGAGTGTGCTCTTCCCGGCCCCCGACGGGCCGACGATGGCGGTCGTCTGTCCGGCCTCCGCCGTGAACGTGAGGCCGCGGAGGATGGGGGTCTCGCCATATCCAAAGACCACGTCCTCGAACCGGACCGCGCCCGCATCCGGGCGGCGGGGCGCGGCCGGCGGCAGAATGGTCGCCCGCGCCTCGAGCACAGTGTAAAGGCGCTCAAGCGAGGCGAGGGCCGCCTGCAACTGCCCGGAGATCTGGGAGAGCCGGCGTAAGGGGTCAAACAGAAGCGCCATCGCCGTGAAAAAGCTCATGAAGGCACCGACGGTCTTTTCGCCCGCGAGAATTTGCGCCCCGCCCACGAGGAGCACGCCGAGGAACCCAGCGGCAGCGATGATGTCAATCACCGCCGGCAGCGCGGCCTTCCCGGTCTCGGAGCGGAGCTGCGCCCCGAGATAGGCATCGATCACCCGGCCGAAACGCCCGGTCTCGTGCGCCTCGAGCCGGTTCACTTTGATCGAGACCATGCCGTGGAAGATCTCGTCGAGCCGGGTGGAGAGCGAGCCGGCCGCGCTTCGCGCCGCGCGCGTCGTGGCGCGGATCCAGCGTTGGAGGAGCGCAAGTGGCAGGATCAGGACAGGCACCCCGACCAGAGCAATCGCCGCCCAGCGCCAGTCGATCCAGAGCATGACGGCGAGCAGCGAAACGACGGAGATCGCGTCCCGACCGAGCGACATGAGCGCCGCACTCGCCGTTTGCTGGAGGGCCAGGGTGTCCCCTCGCACCCGCTCGATCAGATCGCCGGGCGGGTGGGCCTGGAAATACCCCGCATCGAGCCCGAGAAGGTGGCCCAGAAGGCGGGTCTGGAGCGCTGTTGTGACCCTAAGCCCGACCCCCATCACCAAGATCCGCTGGCCGAAGCCTGCGGCCGCCCTGAGAACAAAGAGCCCGGCGATGGCCGCGGCGATGCCGGTGACGGCTCCCGCATTGCCCGCCACGAACACATCGTCGAAGAGCGGCTGGACCAGATAGCTCATCACCCCAAGCGTCGCGCCTTCAAGCGTCATGAGAACGAGCGCGACCAGAAGGACAGGCAGATGGACACGCACATGGTCCTGCCAGAGCCGGGGCAGCAGACGCTCACTCACGTCGGAGGATCCAGTCGACGAGGAAGCTGCCCGCGCGTCCCGCCTTAAACGCGGCCTCGAGCGCGTCGCGGTCGTAGACCTCCGTCACCCAGGTCCGAAACCCGATGCCGGTCGCCTCGTGGGCGTCGGCGTAGGCCTCGACAAATGCATCGAGGATGCCGGTCTTGGCCGCACGGATGTGGAGGTAGCGCAGCGACAACTCCGCCGCTGCCAGGCGGGGCGGATGGCCGGCGCCGAGACGGCAGATCGCGGCCGCAAGGCCCGCGCGATCTGCGCCGGACTTGCAGTGGATCAGAAGCGGGCGCTCGGCCGTCTCGAAAATCTCGAGAAGGCCCAAAACCTGCTCCGCCGAGGGTGCCCCCCGCGAGCGGAGGCGATGGTCGATCAGCGCAAGACCAAGGCGCGCACAGGCCTCCCGCTCAAGAAAGTAGGAGCCCCAGTCGCTCGCGCCGCGCACATTGAGGACCGTCTTCAGTCCCTCGGCGGCGAGCCTGTCGAGGCGCGCGCGCGACGGCTGGTTCATCCGCCAGACGCCCGGCACGACCTCCCCCCGGTTGGTCCAGAGAAGCCGAAGAAAGCCGTGATCAAAGACGAGCGCATCGAAGGCCGCGCGTTGCCGCGATCCCGGCGCATCGAGGTCCTCAGACCACGTTGCGCGCCAGTCCGCATCCCAACGCTTCCACGCCCGCTTCAGCGGGTCCGTCATGCCATCTGCCTGATCATCGACCGCGCCCATACGCGCCATGTCCGATTGTGGCAAGCCGCGACGTCTTTGTGACTGGCAGTCCCGCCGCTCTTTTAATAGGGCTTGCAGGGGAAAGCGGCGGACCTCCGCCGACCATCAGAGGAGGACACAGAGTGAGATTGATCCTTTGCGTGTTCACACTTCTTGCGCTGAGCGGCGTCGGCTTCGCCGATCCCATTCGCCATGGCGCGTTGGAGCTCAATGGGGCGTTTGCCTTCTCCACACCTCCGACTGCGCGTGCGGCCGGGGGCTACGTGACGATCCACAACACCGGCGAACGCGCGGACCGCTTGATCGGCGCTGAGACCGCCTTTGCCCGCACCGAGATCCACACAACCGAGGTCGATGACAAGGGCGTCGCCCGGATGATCCACCAGAAAGACGGGCTCGAGGTTCCGGCCGGCGGCACTCTCACGCTGGAGCCGGGTGGGTACCACGTGATGTTCATGGGCCTCGACGCACCGTTCGAAGAGGGCAAGGCCCGGGCCGTGACCCTGATCTTCGAGGAGGCTGGCCCAATCGATGTGAGCTTCGACGTGGTCCCGCGCAGCGCTCGCGGCGGGCACAAGTCTCACTGACAGCTCCAACACGAGGTCCGACCCGCGCGCGGGTCGGCCCCCTGCCTGATCCTCGTCACGAATACCCATCGCCGCCCCGCCGGAGAGACCGCAACACAGGCGTGTGCCGATCATCCGCTGGATGCGATGGAAAGGGCGGCCCGCTGGCGTGACCTCTGGTCGGAGCATCCCTGAAGCTCGGGATGCGCGTTGTGCGCATGGCATTAGATCATCCGCGCCCGGACCTTGCGCAATGCTCCAAGTCCGTCGATGCAAGCTGCGCTCGATTCACGGTGAGACAGCGGACATGGCGGTGTCGAGAGCGTCCGGATGCCGTGAGACGGTGGAGCGTGCTCCACCACTCAGCGCCTCAGACGGTTCCAGCGCGCATTGATCCAGGCGGGGTCCCGAGGCTTCCTCCGCTGCATAGGGCTCACAAAGCTCTTCGTAGGCGCAGCGGCACCTGTGGGCGCTTCCCACTCCCAGCCACTGGCCTGAGAACAGCATCCAACAGGCCCCTTCGACGTCACCCATTCGACGTTCGGACGCCCCCGAAGCTAGCACTTTCCCTGATAGTGGCACGCACGAGATCGGGCCAGCGGTTTAGCACCAGGGAGTTTTTTCGCGGCGAGGGCGCATTCCTTGCCCGCTGCAAGCTCATCCCTTTCAGTGTTTCGCACCACCCCCGGTGTCGGCTGTGCAGATCCGGCGCACTCGCAACCCTGAACGGCCCCTCGTCCTCGAGAAGTCCGGAGAGCTGGCGAACTGAAGTTTTGCCCTTGCGGAGGGGATCGACGCCGAAACAGTTGCGCTTCAAGCCTCTGACGAAGGCGTCGCCAATGCCGAGGCTGTCTGACCAGGCCACGGGCGTAAGGTTGGGAACCGGAGTGAGACAGGTTGCGACGCGACAGCGCTCAGAGGCCGGGAGGGCCATACGGTCATTGGCAAGACCGCTTGGCCTTGCGGTGGGCAATGGAGCCGCCGAGGCATCCTGCTGCTGGTCGACCGCTCGACCGGACAGGATCGGCCTCGGTCGCAGCCCAACTCAAGCGCCAGCTGCGACGGCAGCACTCCACTGGATTGCTTCTCGGATCCGCTTCATGCCGGCGAACCAGCAGGCACCGCGCTATTGCGCTTGCGGGCGGTGGACACATCCCCTCGGCCGTCCGGCACCGCGAGCGGTGGCGCCTCAGCCGCCACCGGTCTCAGTCTAGACTTTGGTCGATCAAAATAGAGCAATCGACATCCACGCCCTTGGGAAGTCGGTTTCTTGTCAGGACGCCCACACGTCTGCCACCGAAGAAACAGCCTGCGAGCGCAAGGTCCACGGCGCATAACGTGTAGCGCGATCGGCAAACCCAGTGGACGCGAGGCGAACCGTGGAAGCGCAAAAACCCTGCCCCAGTCCACGGAAGTCGTGAACGGGGCAAGGGTGCGGCTTGAACGATGTCAGCGCCAGGTGATCAGCGCTTCGTTGCAGCGCGCACAGACGCCGGGATGCGCGTGGAACCCGACATCGGGCAGGATCTTCCAGCAGCGTTGGCACTTCTCGCCGTCGGGCCGCTGGAACACGACACCAATCGATGGGTCTTCGAGCCGAAAGGCATCGTCCTGCGGCTCGCGCTCAACCACCGTCAGCGCCGAGGTGATGCAGATGTCCGCGAGATCGAGGTCACGGATGGTCGCCACAAGCTCCGGGTCCGCGATCTCGACCAGCGGCGCGGCCTCGAGGCTCGATCCGATCGCTTTGTCCCGGCGTTGGACCTCAAGCGCCGCGGTCACCACGCGGCGGACACGGCGCACGGCCTCCCACTTGGACGCGAGCGCCGCGTCGTGCCAGTCGGACGGCGTGGCGGGGATGTCCTCGAGATGGATCGAGCTGTCGTCGCCCGGGAACCGGGCGAGCCACACCTCCTCCATTGTGAAGACGAGGATCGGCGCAAGCCAGGTCGTCAGTCTGTGGAACACAAGATCGAGAACCGTGCGGCAGGCCCGCCGCCGGAGGCTCGATGCTGCGTCGCAGTAGAGCGCATCTTTCCGGATGTCGAAGTAGAGCGCGGAGAGATCCACAGTGCAAAACTGGAACAGGCTCGAGAAGACGCTCTGGAAGGCGTAGCGGGCGTAGCCGTCGCGCACCTCCGCATCGAGCTCCGACAGGCGGTGGAGCACCCAGCGCTCAAGCTCCGGCATCTCAGAGGCCGGCACCCGCTCCGCCGTGTCGAAATCGGCAAGATTGCCGAGGAGGAAACGGAGCGTGTTGCGGAGCCGACGATAGCTGTCAGCCGTCCCTTTTAGGATTTCGGGCCCGATCCGCTGATCCGCGGTGTAGTCCGATTGCGCGACCCAGAGGCGGAGGATGTCCGCGCCATACTGCTTGACCACATCCTCGGGCGCGATTGTGTTGCCGAGGGACTTGGACATCTTCATGCCCTTCTCGTCGAGGGTAAAGCCGTGCGTCAGCACCCCCCGGTAGGGCGCCCGGCCCTGCGTGCCGCAGGACTGCAGCATCGAGGAGTGGAACCACCCTCGGTGCTGGTCCGTGCCCTCGAGATAGAGGTCCGCTATACCGTCCGCCGCGCCATCCTCGCGGTCGCGGAGGACAAACGCATGGGTCGAGCCGGAATCGAACCACACATCGAGAATGTCGAAGACCTGTTCATAGTCTTCGGGCGTGTGGTCATTGCCAAGGAACCGCTCTTTCGCACCCTCTGCATACCAGGCATCCGCCCCCTCGGCCTCGAACGCCGCCTCGATGCGTGCGTTGACCGCCGGATCTCGCAGAAGGAAATCGGGATCGGCGGGCTTTGCGCCGCGCTTCACAAAACAGGTCAAGGGCACGCCCCAGGCCCGCTGACGCGAGAGCACCCAGTCCGGCCGCGCGGAGATCATTGAGTGCAACCGGTTCCGCCCGGTCTGCGGTGTCCAGGTGACCAGCTCGTCGATCGAGCGGAGCGCCCGCTCGCGGATCGTGGTCCCATAGGTGTCGTCACCGCCGACCGGCACATCGATGGCGGCAAACCATTGCGGCGTGTTGCGATAGATCAGCGGCGCCTTGGACCGCCAGGAATGCGGGTAGGAGTGGCGGATCTTGCCGCGTGCAAGAAGCCCGCCGACCTCGACGAGCTTGTCGATCACCGCGGCATTGGCGTCGCCCTCCTTGCCGCTCGGCTTCAGGATCCGCTTACCGCCGAAAAAGGGAAGATCAGCGCGGAAGCTGCCATCCTCATCGACATTGTAGGTGATCACCTCGCCGAGCACTCCGGCATCGCGGTAGAGCTCGAACTCCTCCATCCCGTGGGAGGGGGCGCAATGGACAAAGCCCGTCCCCTCCTCATCCGTGACAAAGGGGGCATGGCGGAAGTCGCGGGGGGCGTCCCACTCCCCCTGCCCGCCTTCCGCACCGGCGAAGGGGTGCGCGAGCTTGACGCCCGCCAGAGCCTCGGGCGCCGCATCGCCGAGACGGCGGTACATTGAGGGCTCAAGGCGCGCGCGCGCAAAGACTTGCTCGGCCAGCTTGTCGGCGACGATGTACTTGTGCCCGATCCGCGCCCAGCACTCCGCGGGGCGGCCAGTGACCTCGTAGACGCCATAGGAGATGTCGTCGCGGAACACGACACCGCGGTTCGACGGGATGGTCCAGGGTGTGGTTGTCCAGATCACCACTTTGGCGTTCTGCAAGAGACCCTCACCGCCGAGCACGCGGAAGAGCACCCAGATCGTGAAGCTCTCCTTCTCGTGGTACTCAACCTCCGCTTCGGCGAGCGCCGTCTCCTCGACCGGCGACCAGAGCACGGGCTTTGAGCCCTGATAGAGGCTGCCATTCATGAGAAAGGTCATGAACTCGGATGCGATGGTCGCCTCTGCGGCGTAGTCCATCGTGAGGTAGGGCTTGTCCCACTTGCCCGTCACGCCGAGGCGCTTGAACTCATCGCGCTGCACGCCGATCCAGCCGTCGGCAAAACTCCGGCACTCTTGCCGGAGCTCGAGCACGGGAACGTCGTCCTTCGAGCGGCCTTTCTTGCGGTACTGCTCTTCGATCTTCCACTCGATCGGCAGGCCGTGGCAGTCCCAGCCCGGCACATAGCGGCTGTCGCGTCCCATCATCTGCTGGGAGCGGACGACCATATCCTTCAGGATCTTGTTGAGCGCGTGGCCGATGTGGAGATGGCCGTTTGCGTAGGGCGGACCATCGTGGAGGATAAAGGGCTCGCGCCCCTCCTTCTCGCGCAGGCGGTCATAGATGCCGAGCCGCTCCCATCGGGCGAGCCAGTCTGGCTCGCGCTTCGGCAGGCCCGCGCGCATCGGGAAGTCGGTTTCGGGAAGGAACAGCGTGTCCTTGTAGTCTGGCATGTCGGCGCACATGAGTGCTCTCCGGTGTCAATCGGCGGTCTGTGGTTTGGGCGGCGCGGCAGGCATACGCCTCAGGATCCCGGCGGCTCAGAAGGGGCGCGCCGGGCCGCTAATTCGACGGCAGAGATCGATCCAGCAGGGCATGCGCCTTCTATAGGCGCGCACTTCCGCGCCGTAAAGGCCGCAACTGTGGCGATCAGGCATCACGGTCGCTGCCACTGAAGAGACCTGAGAGCGCCTCCTGCACGAGGCTTGTGGTCCGCGGCCGCGGCGCGGCGGCGAAGGGCATGGGGCGGCAGACCTCGATCGCCGCGACGCCGACGCGGGCCGTGAGCGCCCCGTTCACCACCCCTTCGCCGAACCGGCGCGAGAGCTTCGAGATGAGCCCTCCGCCAGCCACCGACCCAATGAGATCATCGCCCACGGCAACGGCGCCCGTCGCCAGGAGGTGAGCCGCCACCGCGCGCACGAGGCGGAGCGCGCCGAGCGTGCCGGCACGGCCCCCGTAGATCTCGGCAATCCGCCGGATCATCGCGATGTTGGCAACAAGCGCCACCGCCACATCGGCGAAGGCGAGGGGCACCAGCGCAGTGCTGGCGGCCACGCCGCGCGCGGTGCGCGCGACGCTTTGGCGCGCCACTGCATCGAGGGGCGCCAGGAGTTCGGTTTCGGTCAGGGTCAGGACCGCATCCGCGTCGAACAGATCCGCTCGCCGCGTCTCCACCTTGTCGCGCGCGAGCGACAGCGTCGCGCGCCCCCGATAGAGCGCCGAGACATCGGCCGAGAGCGCGCGCGCTGCGCCGAGATCGCCGCCGGCGCGAAGCGTCGCTGCGCGGGCCTGAAGACCCGAAATCCGACCGAGGCGCGCAAGCGCCATCAACTCCCGAACCAGAAAGACCACCACCGCAAGCGCCAGGATCCCACCAAGAGCCGCGGCGAGCGACCCGAGGATCACACTCCGCGTGAAAAGCCCGGCCACCCAATCCCAGAGCGCGACACTGGCCCAGAGCCCGACACCCCCCGCAACCGCACCGAGGAGGATCCGACCGGTCCGGCTTCCGCCCCGGGCCGAAAGGCCGAGCGCGCGAACCATGGCGGGCGTGCCCGCGGGAGGGGCATCGGGGACGGGTGGTGCCTCGGCCGGGCTCGGCGCCTCCGTGTCGAGGGTCTCGGCGTCGATGACGACGGGCTTTTTCGGTTTGCGGGTCACGGCGCCTCCCACAGAAACTCAATGTCGGGCAACCCCTCTTCGTTGTCGCCGTCGGTCCAGCGCCCCTCCCGAAAACCCTCACGGCGGTAAAAGGCCTGGGCGCGGGTGTTGGCGACAAAAGTCCAGAGGGACAACCGGTCCGAGCGCGACTTTGCCTGATCGAGGAGCCGCCGCCCCGTCCCCTGGCCGCGCGCGCTCGACGCCACGTAGAGGCAGGCAACATAGGTCCCGTCGCGCACGAGGAACCCCACGGGCCGCCCCTCGGTCTCAGCCACAATCGTCTCCGCGTGGGCGATCTGGCGGGCCACAAACCCCACATCCTCAGCGCGGCTGTGGAGGTTCGGGAACCAGGGCGTCTCGGCGATCCAATCCGACAGGATCGCAGCGCAGGCCGGCGCGTCGTCGCGCACAGCGGGGCGGAGGGTCGTGGTCATGCGAGCCGATCCCCGATCAGAAACTCCGCTGCCCGGTCGAGCCGGATGTGCGGCGGGCCGTCGCCCGGTGCCAAGCTGAGGACCGGGGGCGCAAACTTCATCACACGGTATTCGGCATCGAGCCAGCGCGGCGCCCCTTGCCGCGCCGGCGCCAGAAGCACTGTTGGGTCGCGCGGCAGCTCGCCCGGGTACATCGCGGCTTCCCGCCGCGTGTCGGCGAGAACGCCGCGCACACAATCGAGCGTCTCCCCCCCGTGGCGCACCCGCTCCTCGACTGTCGCGCGCAGGCTCGCGAGCGCCATCGCCCGCGTCTCGGCGCCTCTGAACTCCGCCCGTCGGCGCGCATCGGTGAGGAGTGCCTCCGTGATCGAGGACAGCGGATCATGCTGGGCGTGGTGGAGGTGATCGGCCTTGGTCGCGGCAAAAAGGATCCGCTCCACCCGTGTGCCGAGGAGCGCGCCGAGCCAGCTGTTCCTGCCCGGCCTGAAGCAGGCCAGGATCGCCGCCATGGCCTGGCGCAGATCCTCCAGCGCCTGCGGCCCCGCGTGGATCGCCCCGAGCGCATCGATCAAGACGACCTGCCGCTCGATGTTGGCGAAGTGATCGCGGAAGAACGGACGCACCACAATGCGCTTGTAGCTCTCGAACCGCCGCTCAAACGCCGCATACAGCGCGTTCGACCGCGGTTTGTCGGGTCGCGGCAACGGCGCGAAGGTCAGTGCGGGCGACCCTTCGAGATCGCCCGGCATCAGAAACCGCCCCGGCGCGACCGCCGAGAACCCGGCTTTGCGCGCAGATTTGAGATAGGTCCGGAACGTCTCCGCCAGCGCTGCCGCCGCCGGCTCATCGAGGGGGGCGTCGGGCTCGACTGCCTCAAGCGCAGTAAGCCAGGGCCGTGCGGTGCCCAACCGGGCCGCCGTTCGCGCCAGCGCAATGGTCTCACGCGACCACTCGGCGTAGCTCTGCTCGAGGAGGGGCAGATCCAGGAGCCACTCACCCGGGTAGTCAACAATGTCGAGGTGAACTGTGCGCGGACCGGTGAGCCCGGTGAGGAGGCCCTTTGAGCGCACCCGCATCGACAGGCGGAGTTGGCTGATCGTCCGTGTGCTGTCGGGCCAGGCGGGGTCCGGTCCGGTCATCCGGAGGAGGTGCTGCTCATACTCAAACCGTGCCACCGCGTCATTGGGCTGCGGCCGGAGATAGGCCGTCAGGATCCGGCCCTCGCGCGCTGCAGAGAGCTGCGCCATCCGCCCGCGGGTGAGGAGGTTGGCCACGAGGCTCGTGATGAAGACGGTTTTGCCCGCGCGGCTGAGGCCGGTCACACCGAGGCGGATCACCGGCTCGAACAGCTCACCGAACCCTGATTGAGCGTCCTGGATGCCGCGTCCGATTGCGTCCGTGAAATCGAGGATGCCTGCCATTCGCCCACCGCTCCGCCGTCCGTCGGGACAAGATCAGGCGTCCGTGGGCTTGGCAAGGCCGTGTCGGCAGGCTAGGCGCCGGGGGATCAGGGGAATTCAATGCCGCGTTATGCCCTCCGGATCGAGTATGACGGCACGCCCTTTCATGGGTGGCAGCGCCAGCGGACCGCAGCGTCGGTTCAGGCCAGTGTCGAGGCCGCGCTTCAGCGGATCGAACCCGATGCGGGGGCCGTTGTCGCCGCGGGCCGGACGGACGCGGGCGTGCACGCAACCTGGCAGGTGGCCCATGTCGATCTGCCCCGCGCATGGAGCCCGTTTCGGCTGTCGGAGGCCTTGAACCATCACCTCAAACCTGCACCCATTGCCGTTCTGGCGGCCGCGGAAGTCACGGCGGACTTTCACGCGCGCTTCGATGCGGTCGAACGGCTCTATGTCTATCGGCTCGCCTGCCGCCGCGCGCCGCTGGCGCTTGGCCGAACGCGGTTCTGGCGGATCAATCACGACCTTGATCGGGACGCCATGATCGAGGGCGCGATGCACCTGATTGGGCGGCACGACTTTACGACGTTCCGCTCGTCCATCTGCCAGGCCAAGAGCCCCGTGAAGACCCTGGACGACGTCACCATTGACCGGAGCCCGATCGAGGGCGGGGTCGAGATCCGCTTCACACTCCGCGCGAGGAGCTTCTTGCACAATCAGGTGCGGTCAATCGTCGGCACTCTCGAGCGGGTTGGCGCCGGCGCATGGGCACCGAGCGATGTCGGTCGGGCACTTGCCGCGCGCAATCGGGCATCTTGCGGACCGGTCTGTCCGCCCGACGGGCTCTACCTCTCGCGGGTGCACTATGACCGGGATCCGTTCACTCCGTCTCCGTCGCGCTAGCGCCAAGCGTTGCGACACAGGTCTCGCGATCGCGGAGAAGCATGTCGGCAAGCGATGCTATCTCGGCGGCGAGAGGCCGATCTTCCTCCAGGGGTGGGGCGTGGCGCCGGACGGCCTCGGCGATGCGCTTGGCTTGGTCCGAATACGCTTCCTCCCCTGTAAGATGCATTGCCTGGGACACGGCAAGCGCCAGGATTGCAAGGATGTGCGCGAGGTCGGACAGATGCTGTGCTGCCTGGCGCGCGGCGATCGTTCCCATAGAAACCACATCCTGATTGGCGCCGTTCGTGGAGATCGACTGGCTTGATGCGGGCACCGCACGTGTCCGCATCTCCGCCAAAAGCGCTGTCGCCGTCACCTGCGCGCCCATCAGGCCCGATGTCAGCCCGGGAGGTCCACCCGTAAGGAAGGCGGGCAGCCCTTCGTTGAGCCGCTCATCTGTCACACGCGCGATCTGGCGTTCGGCCAGAGAGGCTAGGCTCAGGATCGCCGCTGAACACGTGTCGGAGGCAAGGGCAATGTGGCTGCCCATGAAGTTTCCACCGTGAAGCGCCGGAACCGCTCCATCCGGGAAAATCGGATTGTCCGAGGCCGCGTTCAACTCTCGTGTGACGACCACACGGTGCCACTCGAGCGCATCGAGCGCGGCGCCGATCACTTGCGGGGCGCATCGCAGCGTGTAGGCGTCCTGCGGCGAGCGGTGCGGGCTGGCCATGCCGTCGACGGCAAGTCGCCTCGCATCGGCCCGCCGTCCAGTTCGAAGAGCGTCATTCAGGGCACGCGTGGCACGGACCTGGCCCGGGTGGGGACGCACGTCGGCAAAAGCGGGGTCCCAGGCTTCAGTTCGGACAGCGAGGACTTCGCCCAAAGCCGCTGTAAGGGCAATCGTCCATGCAGCCATCCGTGTCGCACGATCGGCATTCAAAACCGCAACGCCCGTCATGGCCGACGTGCCGTTCACCAACGCGAGGCCGTCTCGGGCCAGAAGCGCAATGGGCGCGCGCCCCATTCGAGAAAATGCCTCGCCCGCTGGAATCCGCTCTCCGCTCTCAGTCAGGAACCCGGCCTTCCCTTGCAGCGACAGCGCCACGTGAGCCAGGGGCGTGAGATCACCCGATGCGCCCACGGTGCCGCGGCTCGGAATGAGCGGCGCCAGTCCCGAAGACAAAACGTTTAGGAGCACGTCAACGGCCTCTGGTGAGGCACCAGAAACGCCCCTTGATATCGAGACAAGCCGCGCAACTATAATCGACCGAGCGGTGGCCCAGTCAAACATCGGTTCAACGCCAGTGGAGAGGTGGTGGATCAAATTGGTTTGGAGCCGCGCGAGATCGTTCGGCGAAATGGAGCGATCCGCCAAGGGACCAAAGCCTGTGGTCACTCCGTAAATGTGTCGGCCATCGTCAATGCACTTGAGCATGCGCTGATGAGCGGCGACAATGTTTGTGTGAACAGAAGCCGATAGAGCTACGCCTCGTCGTCCTTCTGCGACGCTCGCGGCCTCGCTGATTTTCAGATTAGGGACGGAACATAGCTTGATTGAGGCCGTTTCTGGCCGAGTATTCTGTAGCGTCACAGGTGTCTGTCCAAGATGACTTATATTCGAGTGAAGGTCGCGTCGAAATCAGCGAAGCGACCTTTCTTGTTGGCGCAGACTTGGATCCCCGAGTGTCAGACAAGTCCGATGTTCCTGTCCATCGTACAGCTGGCACCCCGAATGTTGGCCGCGAGATCAGATGCGAACCAGCAGTCTCAACGCCCAGTTATGCAGCCTGCGGATCCACCGTGAGCCCGATCGCCTCGGCGTACTTGAGCCACGTTTCAACCGACGCCACCACAGCGCGAACCTCGATCGCGATCAACTCGATCCCGACCAGGGAGACACGCACAAACGCGTCAATAACGACGCCTTTGTCTAGGATGCGGTCGACGACTTCGGCAAGGCTCGTAGATGCGAGACTTTTCTCAATAGCCATGTGTTTACCTTTCATTTGACACGGAGTGAACTGGGTCTCTTTTTTTCACTCGATCCCCGAACTCTATTTTTTACAAGAGAT
Source organism: Pseudomonadota bacterium (assembly GCA_038749815.1). Classification (GTDB taxonomy): domain Bacteria; phylum Pseudomonadota; class Alphaproteobacteria; order Rhodobacterales; family Rhodobacteraceae; genus Algicella. The sequence continues at coordinate 13,988 of JBCDHQ010000008.1, forward strand.
ATGAATTCATCGTTGACACCCAGTTAAATTTCCTTGGATTTAGGCGCTCTTTGAGTTCGAAACACTGCGCGGCGCCACATCTCTTTGCGCCTGAGCCAAGAATTCGGCCAGCATCATTCGCAAATCGTATGTGAGTTCTGTGTCGGGCTTTGCTGCGCTTGACAGGGCGTGGCTGCGCTCCTCGAGCGCTACGACCTGCTGGTCGAACCGTCGCAGCACATGCTGGAGCGCAGAAGACAGTCGAGACAGACCTTCTCTCTCCTCCGGGGGCAGAATGACGGGGCTGCGCGAGCCAGCGTGGCTCGAAAGTTTGGCTTCGATCGCGTCAAGACGATCTTCGATCCCGCTCAACGCGCTCCCATCAGGATTGCTTTCAATTTGGCTGACTTGCGCGTCAAATCGGCGAAGCACACCTTGCATGGCAACAGACAATCGGCCAATCCCCTGGCGCTCCGCTTCTAGGGAGGCACCCTCACGCTGCTTGAGATGTTCAATTGACATCTCCAACCGCGCCAAGGTTTCCGACGATGATGAGGTCTCCTGGCTCGAAATGTCGTCGCGCAAAGACTGAAGCGCCGACAGCACAGGCGCGTTCTGCTCCGTAGCGCGCAGATCGGCGACCTCATTGGCAATGTCTTGGAGCTTTGGGCCTAGATCCGCGGCCGTACTCTCAAGTCGTTGCAAACGATCGAGAACCGGATCAAGTGCCGTCTTCAGGGCCGCCTCCAGGCCTTGAGCGCCGTCGGTGCCTTCGGTTGGTTTGGCCAGCAAGCGCTCTAAGAGGTCCCCATTGCGCCGACCTTCACCCCGAAGCGCGGCGAGCCTGTCTAGAACGGAAGTCTGCCAGACCTGCCCATCCGCCGCCGTTGAAGCCACTTTGTCCGAAAGGCTCGCCAGGGGTGCGAGCGCTTCGACGGTGTGGGCGAGAAGTTCATCGCAGGTTTCTGCGATTGGTTCGATTTGGCGAGAGAGGTCATCAAGCCGAGTGTCCGTTGCGTCTCGCGATGGACGACCGGCTTTGGACAACTCCTCAAGCGCGAGTTTTGTCTCACCCCGGAAGCTGCCAAGTTCCGATAGGAGACGAAAGCACGCCTCGCGAACGGTGTCTTGTCGGTCTCGATCCTGATCTCTCAAGCGACGCAGCGCCGTTTCGACCGCCTCCGAGAGGGCATCGGCATTGGCACTGCGCAGGCCACCGAGAGACTCCGTCATCGTGGACAGGCGGTCCAACACACGGTCGAGCTGAGTGTTTGTCTCCTGACCTTTGAGTGCGGCGAACTGTGCTTTCAGGTCATGGGGTATGGACTGGAGGTCACGTGCAATCGCTTCGATCGGAGCAGTTCGCTCAAGAAGGGTCGATGCAGATGAAGTGAGCGCATCCAGTTGCTTTGCGGTTTCGTCACCCGAGGCGCTGGCGGGCGTGGCGGCTTGCGCCAGACTGTCGGAGAGCCTTGCCTCCAATGCGATTGCCAGCTTTTCAATCCGCTCAGATGTCTGCGTGACCGGTTCAATGGTCGCGAGTTGTTGGTGGACCGCATCAAGTCGCGAGGCAATCTCAGCTGTCGCCGCTGGACTGTAGACGGGGCGCGCGACAAGATCCTGGAGTGCGTTCGCAAACGCACCGTCGGCGGCAAGCTGGATTGCGATATCGTTCAATCTCGCGGCGGCAGCGGATTGAGAGCCTTCCATTTTCTCGATCGCAGAGGGAAGGATTGCCGTGTCCTTGTCGTCCGACCTGCGCCCGATGGAGCCTTCCAGCGATCTTACCGAGGTATCCAGTCTCTCACGGAGATCAGAAATGGCAGTTTCAATGGTTGTGTTCAGATGAGAGACCGCGCTCTGCGTCGCGTCGATGCTGGCGTCGTCGCTCCCCCGCACCGACACCAGCAGGGCGCGGAGTTCGGCCGCAACGGTATCGACCCGACTGACGCGCTCCTCAATCGCCCTGAGTGCGTCCTCTTGTCCCGCTGATGCGGAGACGGCTGCGGCGATAGCGACCTGAAGATCACCCAAGGAGTGTTTGTCCGCCCCGCGAAGGTCCAACAACTGGGCGCGCAGAAGGTCCCCGACGCGGGTCAGGAGCTCTTCTTTCCACGGCTCGCCAGAATCATCAGGGACAAGGGCTCCTCTGAGCGACGCCAGCACATCTCCGTCCGGCGCAAGGACCTCGCCAAGTGCCGCCGAAATCTGGCCCTTCAAGTCGTCATCGCTCTGGCTCTCGAGCGCTTGCCGTAGGTCGGCCAGCGTCTCGTCTCCGCCGCGCAGATCGCGGAGCGACGCGCCGAGTGTATCTTGCAGGTGGGTCTCGATCCGCGCGGCCAGGCCACTGATTGCGGTGCTAAGCTCGTCGGCCGTGACGGCGCCCGTCGACAAAGCGGTGTCAAGAACGCCCCGGAAGGCCTCGAGCGTCACTGGCTCCTCGCCGCGGAGCTCCACAAGGGAACGGTCAATGCGCGCCGCCACTGTTGCAGGTACCGCCTCAACAGCACCGCGCAACGCGCGCTCGCTGTCGCGCTGTTGCGTCTCCATGCGATCAACGGAGGCGCGAAGGGCGCTCACGTCCTCAGCCTTGGGTGCCTGGCCTTCAACGGTTCTGAGCGTTTCGCCGATCGTGGCCAGCGTCTCAGACTGGTCGCTCAGCGCTCCGGTGATGGCGTCGCGAAACGGTGTGCTGTCGGCCGAGATAAAGACCTCCTTGAGGGCTGCAACCTCGGAGTGAAGGCCCTCCTGGGCCGCTTTCGCCGCCGCCACGTCGCCTTGGAGGGCCGTCAGCGCGTCTCCGATCTCGTCGGTTGCGCCCGCCTCGGTCAACGCCGCCTTGAGGTCGTTCGCGCGGGCATCGACAGCCTCTGCAAGGCTCTGAAGCGACGCCAGAATCAATGGTGCGTTGGCGCCATTTGAAACAGCCTCAGACAGCCCATCCAAGCGTGTCTCGAGCCGGACGCCGAGAGCATCAAGTGCGTCCTCCCCAGTCGTTTTGCCGCCGAGAGCCGCACTGATCTCGTCAAGGCGGGCGAGGAGCGGCGCCGTGCCCTGGTGCACCGCCTCGAGTTTGGTCCCTAACGCATTCTGCGCATCCGTTGCGCGCGCGTCGCTCTCCTGGAGTTGCGCGACAAGTGGCGCCAAATCAGGCGCGTCCGGGCGTGCAGCTTCCGCCGCTTCGAGGAGGGTCTCACCGAGTGCGGACTGCGCCGCACCGAGCGCACGGATGTCATCTGCGACAGCGCCAATCGATGTGCGGAGTTCGGCCACACCGTCCGTGTCACTCCCCTGCGACTTGAGCGCGTCCAATGCCTGGAGAAGCGCGGCACCGGACGTCTCGGCAGCGGCAGCGCGCTCTTCGAGCGCCGCAAGACGTGGGGCGATCGCATTCCGATCTGGGGACTGGATCCGCGCCTCGAGACTGCGGAGGGCTGCCAGGACCATGCGTAGCGGGGCGTCGGCCGGCACGACGGCGTCCCGCGCGGCCGTGATCACTTCGAGCTCTGCCGAGAGCGCCGCGCGGAGCGCATCGGGGGCCGTTTCCTCTCCGAGGCGCGTTGCCAGCGCATCGGGCAGTTCGGCCAAGGCGGCGTCGAGCGCTGCGAGCGTCGGCGTGAGGTCGGCGCCCTCATTCGAAGCAGGGTCCGCCTCGACCAGGCGGTCGAGCAGCATGTCGGACGTGCTTTGCAGACGCTCCAGGCGCTGGCGGAGGATTTGATAGACCTTCTCACCGGACGGAAGCGCGCTCAAAAGGCGGCGCTCCATCTCGCTCACCTGGCGCGCGACATCGGCCACCTGCTCGCCGCTCGCCAGCGGCGTGGCGGGCATATGCTCCGCCAGGAGATCGGCGATGGCTCCAATGTCCAGCACTGGCGCAGGGGCGTTTGTCTCCGCGCTGGCCTCAATCTTCTCGGCAAGTTGGTCAATCTTCTCCGCGAGCGCATCGACGTCGGGATGCGCGGCGGTGTTGTCCGCCGTCTCGCCCTCGACACGCACGAGCCCCTGTGCGGTCAGGCGTGCAGCTTCGATCGCAAAGGCAGCGCTCAATCCGGCATGGGCCCGCACAGCCTCCGCCGCATCGCTCTCCGCGGTTGCCAGGGCGGCCAAAAGGTCCTGCGCGGGCGACGCAAGGGGCGCGTCCCCCTCGGTCCGCTCGATGGCGCGCAGCGTTCCGTCGACATCGCCAAGGGCTTCGCTCAGCGCCTCGACGTGGTCCTCGGGCAGACGGAACGCGTAGTGGCTTCGCGCGAGGCGGAACAGCGGGCCCTCCACGATTTCCTGAAGCAGGTCGAGGATCTCGCCTTCCGCCGAAGCCGGATTGAGCGTGATCTCCAGTACGTGGTCGACGAGCCCCGCCGCCACGAGGGCGTCGAGGTGGTCAGTGGTCTCGGTCTCCTGGGACATGGTCGGGCCTTGCAACCGCGTCAAAGCGACGCCTTTACTTCGAATTAGGGGCTAAGCCCTACCAACTGATTAACTATGGCGGGCATCACTCAATCCGTCCGAATGGTCCGAGGTTCAGGTCCAGATCGTCCGGAGAAACGCCAAACTGCGCAGCAAGCTCCTGGATTTTCGCACCGGCCCGCATCAGGGTCAGCCCCACGCGCTCTTCCTCATCCGGGGTGAGCGCGCCGGCTTCCATCCGTCGGATCGCTTGCAGTTCCATCAATTGACGCAGGAATTCGAGAATCGCGAGGACCAGGCGGGCAAGATCCTGCTCGACGGTGTCAGGATCGAGCTTAAGGCGGCCGTCCCGCCCGGCGCCGGCTTGGCTCAACAGTTTGCGCGCGGCCTCGGCACAGCCCTCGGCGTCAAGCTCCAGCGTTGCGGACGACATCCGTGATCTCCTCTTCCTGATCAAGCGGCGTGACGAAACTGAAGGGTGGGAACGGCCCCGTGACAGCGCAGCGCGCTCCGCCGCCGCCGGGTATGAGCTGGCGTGCGTGGCGCGCCAGCTCCGCCCTGAGCCCGCCGACCCTCGCCTCCTCGACGAGAAGTGCAAGATCGGCACCGGCGAGGAACGGGACGATTTGCTGGCCATGCGCCCCCTGCGCGGCCGCCGCAAGAGCAGCCAAATGATCGAAGGCCCTCTGGGAGAGCGCACGCGCCGATCGTCGCTCGTCCGCGCGGTCGGCGAGGTACCTTATTCCGCCCGACGCCTCACGCTTGAGGGTCGGACGCGGATAGGTGAGCGTGACCACGACTTCGATCAAGCCTGTCAACCGCGCCAGATCAGCCGCGATTCGCGCCGAGTTGCGCCGCATGATGGCGACGATGTGTGCCTCCGACAGGGCGGCGCGCGACAGCGGCACAAGTCGTGGTTCATCGCGTCGGAGCGCGGCGATCAGATCCACTCGCTCTTCCTGCGCACCGAGAGACCTCACCAAACGAACGGCCGCCATGCCACCCACGAGGACCGATGGAGCGAGGCCGTGCCGCGCTCGGAGAGCGGCGCCGGGAGGACGGTCGGTGAAACCCAGGAATTCGCTCATTGTCCCCTCAGCGCTGATGATCGACGCAGACCGTGACGCGCTCACGACCCAAGGTTTCAGGACGGCCCCTTGGATTGGGAGACGACCGGACCGGAGGCGGCTGTTGCATCGCGCGGATCATGCGCGCCGTTCGGTTGATCGATCGTTAACGTTGGCCCGCCGGGCGGAGCGTGGAGTGACACTCAACCTGCGTCGTTCATCGCACCGTCACGGACGGTCCCTCGCCGCGTCGTATTGTGCAGGGGGCCGAGAGGACCACGTGGAGACCCACGAACACCAAGTCGACGTCGGCAACCGAGAGCCAGAGCTCGCCGCGCAGGACAACGCCCCGCGCGAGAAGCCGGTCCACCACATCGACGAGTGCAGGGGCGCTGCCCCCAGATGGGTCTGCGTCATCGAACACTTCGAGCGTGATCCCGGTCACAGCCGTCCCTCGCTTGGATCCCAACTGCCTGCCGCGGGCGTTGTGGCGCCAGTCCCGTCTGCAAAGCTGTAGGCCGGCCAAGGGCCGCTCAGCTCAAGAGCGAGGTTGAGGCCGAGAAGGCGCGCGTGCTCCCGCTCCGCCACCGCGATCAAGGCGGCCGCGGAACGGCGGTCCACCAGAAGAGCATGCGCGACAAGAGTGTTCGTCCCGGCGGCCATTGGGCGCCACGCGCGGCAGAGCGGGTGGAGAGAAGCTTCAAGCTCTGTCAACGCATCGCGCTGGGCGTGAGCGTCCCGGTAGCGCGCATCTCGGACCTCACGCCGGCGCGCAAGGTAGTGCCGCCCCCCTGTCGATGCGGAATCGTCGCGCTGGATCACGGGCTTGGGGTGCGCCGGACGCACTTTCAGCCCGTATTCCGACGCACCTGCAATTCCCTCGAGCCCGGCGCGGTAGACCGCCGCATGGTCCGACAGGAGCGCCCGAGCAGCAGCCTTGCCGGAGACTGCCCCGCCGAACCGCGCCGGCAGTACGTCATGAGAGGCTGCATATGCAGAGAGAACGGCATTGTGGTGGAGTGCCGCCTCCGCCTCCTCCGCCAGGGCGGCAGCATCGGGCGGATCGGCGCTCAAATCTGGGCGCGCCACCCGCAAATCCTCCGCGGGGAGCGGCGAATAGAGAAGCGCAAGGCCCTCGGACGTCACCCGGAGATGGGGGGCGGCGTCCGCAGGCGGGGGCGTCGCAGCGCTCACGACGCCGTGCACGGCGTAGCGCAGGCGGGTCACGCAGCGCTCTCCCGGCGACGCGGAGTGCCGAGCGGACGGGGCTCAGCCTCCCCCTCTCGGTGGAGCCGCAGAAGCGGTACGTCCCAGGGGTCGACCTCAAACCCGGCCGCCCCAAGCACAGCTCGGTGCGTAGCGATCCGCCGGAGGAGACGCGCGGACACAATCTGTGCCTCGAGTTCGTCTGTCTCCGCGGCATCGAGATCCGCGCGTTGAAGACCGGCCACCCGCGCTGCCAACTGACGGGTGATCTCACCGACATCCGCGTCGGCGGGGGTGTCGAGGGCCATCTCAGCCCGCAAGACGTCGCGGCGCGTGATCGGCTCGAGCGCGATCGCAGAAAAGGACACGGCGGGCGAGGGGCCGATCATGCGGATTGTGTACCCTTCGGACCACGTCTCATCGATGGCCTCAAGTGCCGCTTCCAACGCCGTCACCGCATCGCTTCGCGTGAGGACCACGACATTGACGAGGAGCTCCTCCTCGGTGCAGGGCAACGCCACACAGTCTTCGACGACCGCCTCGAGCGCGGCCACATGAGCGCTGGCCAAGCGCCCGCGCAGCGCCGCCACAGCGCTGACCAGAGCGCCCGCCCCAATGGCGGCACCATCCGCGAAGATGGGTGCGAGTTCCGGCGCATCGCGAAAGGCCGTCAAGACAGCATCCGGCGCCCACTCGACAGTGATTTGATATTGGACCCGACCGTCGAGCTCAGCCAGTGTCTCTCGGAGCCCGTCATACCCACCCGCGAGGGCCATTTCAGCGCAAAGCGGCGTGACGCCCTGATTGGGGAGCGCGGGCAAGACTGTGCCGACGCGCGCGAAGGCCTCGAAGGTTCGTTGGCGGGCCACAAGGTCCCGTGCGGCACGCCCCTTCGCCTCGGGGTCGGTGCGGGCCCACAGCTTGCCGATCGCTGAGGTCGATGTGCCCGTCTCGATCACGGCCGCAAGCCCTCGGTGATGCACCATCTTCAGCTCGCGACCGGGCCATGAGGCCTCACCCGCTGACCGTGCGGCCTCCGAGGCATCGGACCGCATGACCGCAAGCAAGGTTGAATAGGGGCTCATAACCGGTCTCCTTCTCTCTCGCTGGCTGGGGGGAGGTCCCACGCAGACCGCGCAACCCGCGCGGCGTCACTTGTCCGGCGCTCCTCCAAGGCGGCTTCGATGTCCTCTGGCGCCAGGGCAACGGACTTGGTGCTGTCGCGGAGCGCGCGACGGGCCGCTTGGCGTGCGGCGTCGGTCACCAGAGCGGCGAGGTCAGCGCCGCTCCACCCGGCCGTTCTGGCCGCGAGATCCACTACATCGACATCCGAGACGACCGGCCGGCCTCGCAGATGCGCGCCGAGGATCTCGGCCCGCGCGGCGGCATCGGGCGCGTCGATTGGGATGACCAGATCGAACCGGCCTGGCCGTATCAGCGCAGGATCGATTGCGTCGACCCGGTTCGTGGCCGCGAGAACGAAGACGCCCTGGCCCTGCAAGACGCCGTCGATCTCGATCAGAAGTTGCGCGACGACGCGCTCGAGTGCGGCGTCCGCCCGCCCACGGCGGGGTGCGATCACGTCGATCTCATCGACGAAGATGATCGCCGGTGCGGCTTGGCGCGCCTTGTCAAAGAGATCGGCGACGGCGCGCTCGGCACCGCCGAGATAGGGGGAGAGGAGGGTCGCCGCGCGCACCGGTACGAAATTCACACCGCTCTCTGTCGCGAGCGCCCTGGCGAGCATGGTTTTGCCCCCGCCCGGCGGGCCGGACAGGAGCACGCCGCGCGCCGGGGCCAGCCCGAGGTCCCGCATGAGCTCCGGATGGTTCAAGGGCCACAAGACCGCCTCGGCGAGCGCGGCCTTCGCTGCGTCGAGCCCCCCGATGTCGGACCATCGGGTCTCAGGCGTCTCGAGGCGTGCCTCACGCAACAGGCTCGGGCGGCTGAGAGCGCGCGCAGCATCCAAGTCGCTCTGCCGAATTTCGAGGGTTTCGGCCACAATGCTCTGCACCCCGCCGGCCGCCTCGCCGGCCCTGGTCAGGGCGGCAATCCCGGCCTCTCGCGCGAGTGCCGCGAGATCGGCGCCAACCGCGCCGTGGGTCAGGGCGGCGATGGCAGCCAAATCGACATCGGCCGCGAGCGCTGCGTCCGCCAGATGGACTGCCAAAATGTCTTCACGCTCGGCCTGGTTCGGCGCCCCAAAGGTCAGTTCCCGATCAAATCTGCCGGGTCGGCGGAGCGCGGGGTCGAGCGCGTTTGGCAAATTGGTCGCGGCCATCACGATCACCCGCCCGCGGTCCGAGAGACCGTCCATGAGGGTCAGGAGCTGCGCCACGACGCGGCGCTCGAGCTGCTTTTCGCCAGAGAGCGCCTCGCGCTTCGGGGCGATTGCATCGACCTCGTCGATGAAGATGATCGCAGGTGCCGCGCGCTCCGCCTGCTCGAAGATCTGCCGGAGCTTCTGTTCGCTGTCCCCGTAGTGCTTTGAGACGATCTCCGGTCCATTGATCTGGAAAAAGCGGGCCTCCGAGGCCTCCGCCACCGCCCGCGCGAGGAGGGTCTTGCCTGAGCCCGGCGGACCCGTGAACAGAACTCCGCGCGGTGGCGACAGTCCAAGTCTTGCAAAGAGATCGGGACGCTGGAGCGGCAGGTCCACCATCTCGCGAAGCCGCGCAATCTGGGAGGAGAGACCGCCGATCATCGGATACGGGGCCGGATCGGACCCTCCCTCGACCTCGATGAGCGTGTCGGATGCCACGCACACGGGTCCTTGCGGCTCGGTCTCGGCGACAGTCCAACCAGCCCCTTGGGCGAGGCCCGGCCGCCCGGGGACGACATCGCCCACCGCAAGCGGCCAGTCCGCGAAGGCGTCGGCAAAGGCACCCCTCGGGGCGTTGCGAGCCGTCGGTGCCAGTCGCACCCGGCGTGCGGTCGGCAGCAGAACCGGGGCAACCTCAACCGTGTCGCCGAGACCGGCGCGGGCGTTCGCGCGTGTTCGGTCGTCGAGCCGGATCTGGCGGTCGCGTCGGCCCTCAACACGTTCAGGCAGGATCCGCACGTAGGCTGGGCGACCGCCTGTGACTACCACAAGATCACCGGCTCGCAGGCCGAGCCGCGCCATCTCCGTCGGTGCCATGCGCGCCAGCGCGCGGTCGGCATCGGCCGGTGCCGCGCCGACGACCTCCAGTGCGAGGGTCTGCGCATCCGCCGACAAAGGCTCCGCCGCTGTCACGTCGCAGACCTTGATGGAGTGCCGCTCGACGATCGCCTCGACGGCGTGCGCCGCCCGAGGCCGGTCGATATCGGCGCCGGTTGGAGGCGCGCGCAGCGCAGTCCTGCGACCTGAACACCGCGTGGCGCAGGCCTGTCACCGAGCGCGCGCATCATGAACCCGCCTGACGAGCGGCGGCCACCTTCAGCCGGTCCAAGAGAGCCGCCTCCGCTTTCTCAAAGGTCTCCTCATCGATCTCGCCCTTGTCGAGGGCGCGCTCCAGGTCGCCGAGGGTCCGACGGATTTCAGCGGGGTCGGACCACTCCGCCTCGGCCGCATCCTGGACTTTGGCGGCAAGCCACAAGACACCGCGGCCGGGACCGGACACAGGCAAGGTCAGGAGCGTTGTCAGAAGGCCCATCGATCACTCCGCTGCCATGGTCTCTGCCTCGAGATCGAGTGAGAGAGAGATAAAGTGATAGACCGGCGCGGGACCGACGAGGCTGATTTCTGCCTCCGCGCCGGGCGCGAACGACGTGCTGGCCGCAGCCGCCTCCAACGCTGGACCCAGCTCCGCGTCGGCCGGGACAAGAAGGGCCGCGCGCAGCACCTGGGTGTCCGCTTCGGGCGTCAACACCCGTATGTCCTGGCAAACGCTGCGAAGTGCCTTGACGGCCATACGCTCCGCCGCCTTTCGCCGGTGGTCCAGCGCCTCGGCGACCCGCCGTCCGAATTCTATCCGCTCGAAATGGGCTTCGTGCCCAAGCGCCGCAAGTTGCGCGTGGCGTGCGGCAAAGCTCGGATCATCGCGCACCATCGCGGCAAAGGCCGCTTCCCTTGGAAACGACATGGACAAGCCGAACTCGACCAGCCCCGCATATGTGTGAAGCGCCGCCTCCAGCCGACCGCGGTGCTGGACCAGTCGGTCTCGGAGGGAGGCTTCGTCCTCTGCGATAACGCCGAAGCGCATCGGGAGCACCGTGAGATCGGCGCAGAGCGCTTCGAGAACCCGGGTGTGGGCGAGCATGTGCCGCCGCGTTTGGACGACGGGGGCTCCATCACTTGGGCTGATCACCGCGGCCAGCGTCTCGACCTTGAGGAGGTCGAGCGTGCCTCCCTTGAGGCCGGTCACCTCCGACAGGATGGCCTCCGCCTCCTGCGCCCGATCGGCGTGAACAACGCCGTAGACATACCGCGCACTCATCGCTCAGCCTCGGATTTCTCGGCGCGGATCTCCAGGATCCCGTTCTTCAGACGAATGTCGAGGACCGCCCCGGAGAGGGCATCCGGAACGGGCACAGACGCCTCGAAGCGACGCGCGCCGGAGGTTCGAATGCGCAGTGCGCCATCTACGCGCGTGACGTCGAGATCATCGGGGGAGATGCCGGGCAACTCCGCCGTTACAGTCCAGCTCGTCGGCTCGTCATAGACTTCGATGTCCGGCTTTCGCGCAGCGGGAGGCTCGGGCTTTGGGGTCGGTTCGGGGTCTCTGTCAACGTCCAGCCCACCCATCCTGACACGGACACCGGTGTCGACCTTGACGCCGCGTCCCCCTTCCTGCCCGCGCGCCTCGGCGGCCTCGACGACCTGGCCGAGCGTTTCGCTGAGCGCGCCGAGCAGCCCGCCCAAGCGGAGATCGATCTCCTCGAGCGCCTCGCGACCGGTCACACGTCCGCGTTTCCTCTCGGTCATCCCTGCCCCTTTCTCCGGCGCGTCACGCGCCCAGCTTGGCGAGGCGCGCTTCCATGTCGGCGATGCGCTCACGCAGCGTTTCGTTTTCCTCAGTCAGCTCAGCGGCTTGGCTGGACAGCATCGGGTCGCTCTCCCACCAGTTGATGCCAAGCTCCTTTGCCTTGTCGACAGTCGCCACCAGGATCCGGAGACGGATCGACAGGAGCTCGATCCCGACGAGCGACACCGTGACATCACCCGCGATCACAACACCCTTGTCGAGGATCCTCTCGAGAACATCCGCGAGGCTGTCGCGGTGTATCGGGCTTTGCACCTCGAAACTCATGACGCTGCCCCGCCGGCCGGTCTCATGGGCGCGCCTCCGTCATGTCCTCACGGTGGTAGCGGCGCAGACGTTCAAACGTTTCGACGTCGCCGTCGGCGTTGAGCATCATTTCGTAGGTCGCCAAGAGATCATTGTCTCCGAGCCGGGCAGCAGCTTCGACCACATCCAGGATCACTCGCCATCCCTCCTCGTGACGCTTGCAGGACACAACGGCGTCCACCGGGAGGTCGGTAAAAAGTGCGACGGACTGCCGAGCGAGGCTCATCGCCTCGATCAAGGTCAGGCGGCGATGGGCCGCTGGGGGCGAGACCTGGACCGCTTCGCTCACGAGCTCTTCCCGGGCGCCAACATTCGATGGAGGGCGCTCGTCCGCGCTTCGACCTGGGAAAGTGCTCGCGCCGAACGCGCGTGCCGGCGCTCCAGCTGGTCGAGGTCACGGGACAGACGCGCCGCCTCATACTCAAGCCGGACAAGCTCCACTGCCGCATCCGTTCGGCTTTGCGGCGCTTTGCGTCCGATCATGAATGGACGCGGATAAGAGACGCTCGGGGCCTTTTTCATCACGCAACCTTTCCTCGCGGTTCTATTTCCGCTGGCGCACCGAAGGTGGCGCGCAGTGCTCGACCGAGGCGGTCGCGTCGCCCAGGGATATCGGAGGCGTCGCGTGTCGCATCGAGACGGCTGCCGAGGATGTCGAGGCACACTTGAACGAAGCGGCCATCCGTCGGGTCGGGCGCAATCCGCTCCGATCGAAGAATCCGTGCGATCATCATTCCGGGCCGGAGAGATCCCCCACCGCCCGCTTCAGACCGGCATTTGAGCTGTCGGAGAAGCGCCACGATCTGGCGCGCGTGGTCCGCCTCAAGGCCGGTGCGACGGATGAGCATCTGAGCCTCGGTCTCGGCGGACAACTCGATCAAGTCGAAGGTGATCATACGGTCCAGGAGCGCGTCCGGAGCCCGGTTGGTGCCGGCATACTCAAGCGGGTTCGACGTGAAGATCACCCGAAACTCCGGATGTGCAATCACGTGCCGAGCGCCGCGTGCCGGGTTTGATATGACCAGAACCCGCTCTTCGAGCGCGGTCAGGAGCGCATTGTTTGCTGCGGCCGATGCGCGGGTGAACTCGTCATAGACGAGCGTTCGCCCCTCCACCATCGCCCTCGTGAGCACCGAATCAACCCAAGCCGATCGTGTCTCAGTCTCGGTCCGGCGGACGGAGTGAATGTAGGTGTCATGAACGGCCCGCGTCGCGTAACCCAGCTCGCGCCCGACCAAATCGCCACTCGTGAGCGCATCGTCCCCTGTCACCAAGAGATGTCCGTTTTGCATCAGATCCGCGATGCGCAGCGCGAGGGTCGTCTTTCCAACGCCTGCAGGTCCACGGAAATGCACGGCGAGCCCGGCTCGGAGGTAGACCATTGCCCGGCTGACGATCGAGTGGAGCTCCCCTTCCAGATAGAGGTCGGCCCGGGCCGGAAGCGCACCGTCCTCGATCTCACGTTCTGAGGGGTCGGATGGCGAGGCGCCGCCTGGCGTCGGCGTGTCGGTTGGCGCTCTCACGTGCGCCCGGTCGGGCAAGCTGCGGCGTCTCACGCGTACGTCCTTTTCTCTGCTCACGCGAGAGTTCCAGGATCATGGTTAGGAAATGATGAACGTCGACGGGAAACGGTCAAACACCGAGCGGTCAGGCCCAATCCGTCGCTTTGCCCATATCGTTGCTTGGGAGCTCTGCTCCAAAGCGAAACTCCGTTGGTCGCTCGGGTGGCGTGAGGGCTTCCAGCACCCGTGTGCGCACGTTTTCCTCAAGCGTCTCCGGTTCAACGTCGTCCTCGGGAACAATGAATGCTTTCAGCCGACCATTTGTGCCCAGGCGAACGGAGCTCGCCCGAACATTTGGCAATGCGGATATCACTCTGGCGACTTGGTTGGGAAAGACGTTGACGCCACCGACCTGCACTGCACCGTCGTGTCGACCCTCCGGTCGGAAGTGCCTGTCGCCCTGCCATCTTATCCGGTCTTGGAGCGCCAAGGCTTGGCCCTTTGCATCAAACACTGCGTCGCCGTCGCGACGCAGACTGTCCATCAGTGTGTAGGGCGCGTCCCCGTTGTCGCGCCATCCGATGCCGGCAGTTTCAGTCGAGCCGAAAACTTCGACCATTCGCGACAGGCAACGCTCTGCGGACGTCCAAAGAGCGGGAGGAGACGGCCCCGTGGACGACAGTCCCGTGGCGGAGTGGCGCGTAAACGCGGATTGCATCGCAAGTTCCCAATGAAACGGCGTTGCGACACAAAGTGTTCGAGAGTCAGCGTTCGCCAGAAGACTCGATGGCCCAGTTCCCTTGGCATCGCGCACATCTGCCCCGACCAGGGCCGGCATCAAGACGCCGAACAAACATCCGTAGATGTGATGAACCGGCACCGCGACGTTCACGCGCAGCGGCTCTCCCAAAACTCTGTCCATCGATGATGCTTCAGCGAGAAGTGCATCAAGTGTATGCCGAACTCGCTTTGGAACACCCTCCGACCCGGATGTTCGAAATCCAAGCCAAATGTCATCTGCATCCCGCCTGATCTCAAGGCTCTTGAAGATCAGATCACACCACTCACCCAAAGTAGGGGCAATGAAGATGTAGTCTTCGATGGCCGTCGACGCCAAGTCGAAGGCCTCATTCAAGCGCGAAACGACTTCAAGCCGAGCAAGGCTGTCCAAACCGATGCCCGTCTCGTCGATGCGGGTTTCGCGCGTCCAGCTATGCCAAGCGAGGTCGGACGCCGCCCGGCCCGTCAGTCGCACCGCCTCTTCAAGAACAATGGAAACAACCCACCGATGAAGGAACGAAGGCTCGGTTGCGAACGCACCCAGCAATTGGTCGCGCAGACCAATCTCTGCGCTGGCCAAGTGCTCGAAGCTCGAGTCTCTGGTCACCGTTCGTGAAGTTCGTGGAGAATCTCGCCGACAAGACTGCTGAACTGCTGACGTGCCGCAAAGGCCTGGGCCCGGTAAGCGTAGGCAGCCGCCATGAGTTCGGGAAGAGACATTCCCTTGCCGGACGGGTCACCGTACACCCTGACGTCGTCTGAAGCGTCATAGGTCTCGAGCTTGTCCATGACCTCGCCGAAAGTCTCGAACTCCCATGCCTTGGCCGTATCACCTTCATTTTCGGACTGGAAGAACTGGCGAATGACGAGAACAAAGCGCTGCTCTGTCGTTCTGTAGATGTTCACTTCGAACCAGAAGGTCGCGTCAGGAACAAAGCTCATCGCCATCCCGAGCTCGGTTCCCTGAAACTCCAGAGGACGTTGACCCACACGCTTGATTGTGAAGGAGCCTGCAACAGCCGCTGCAAGAGGGGCCGCGTCGCGGATCGGCTCCTGGTCCATTTGGTTGATCATCATGTCACTGATCCTTTCTTGGTGCGGAGGACCCGCCGTGGATAAGCAGGTCGCAGAGTTCCCGGTATGCGGTACGCAACCGAACGGCGAAGTCCTGCACATCACTCGATGCGAGGCTCGTTAGGCATGCCGCCGGGTCGATCTGGCGGAGCACGCTAGAAGCTGGTCGCCCACCCTCGATCTCAATGACGTCATGGCGAGACCAGCCAGGGACGCTCTCGGGGAGATCTATTGCGAGAGCGAGAATCACTCGGATCGGCTCTGCTCCACTGGACCAGAGGTACAGGGAGAGAGTGAGGATCGCATGCTGATCCCCATCCCACTCGACAGCCCGCTGACGCCGTGTAAGAGGCGCCCCAATTATCGAGAGTGGCCTCGCACCGTCGCGCCTCAACACTATGCGATCAAACGGCGGGGCAAGATCGATATCCTGGCCAGACTGATCGACATCTGGGGTGGGTGGAGCCGGGTGATCTTCCTCGGTGTCCGCTACTTTGGCTTCACACTGATCGCAGGAGGGGTCCTCATCGACATGACTGGCATGCTTGTCGCCGCTACTTTCGTAGCGTCGACCCTGCCCCCGTGCAATTTGGATGAGCTCCGGGGAGAGGCGGACAGTGACGGTCGCGCGCTCCGCTGGCGCAGTGGCGGGACCCATCGCGGTCATCTTCGCACTCCCCGGATCTTCGTTCAGGCGCGCTTTACGAACATCCAGCACGCCTTGCCATCAGGCTGCGCTTTCAGGTGAATCCGCACGCGCACATTCGCTCCCTTGTAAGCGAATTCATAGTCAAAGAGCGTGTTCACTTGGCCAGTCTTATGAAACTTCATGAACTCGCCATGGAACCGTTTGCCTTTTGCGCAAGGAGCAATGTCGTTGAAGAAGTCTTTTCCGACCACTTCACCCGGCTCTCGGCCCGCGATCAAGCCCTCGGACTTGTTGTACTTCAAAATCTTGCCCATGCGGTCCAGCAGGACAGCACCAAAGGGAAGATACTCGGCGCGTTGGGGTTCACGGCTCAGGATGTTGTCAATATCCTGGCTGCCGAATGGGATGATTTCCATGGGTTTGTCCTCTTTCTTATGTCGTGCGGGTCATTCGCCCGACATAACCACGCCTGGTTCGTTTTGAAGGAAAGTGTCGTTTCGCGTCAGCGACATGTCGTGAATGCGCTCAAGCGAGTGCTCAGCCTCGCCGCTGTCGCCCGTCGCGCGCCCCGTCGCGGAAGTCCACTTGTAGTCAAGGCTGCCCATGGTGACCAAGCATTGCGGCATGATCTCGAAGCGCGCCTTGTGGTCGAACTTGGCCGAATCGACCTCTAGTTCCGACACTTCGCCAAATTCGACCAGGGCCGAGAGCTCCTCAAGGTGACCGTCGGCCTGAACTTTGGCCGTCTCTGCAATCACCTCCGCTGCCGCCTCAAGAACCCACTCCGGGTGGGCCCCCCGCACAACGAGTCCGAATTCCGCGAAGTGAAACTCGAACCGACCCTCGTGTTCCCTGAGATAGCCCAAATTGTCCATTCCCAGCGCTCCTTGTAACCGGTTTGGCTTGGCACGCCGTCCGCGCAGTCCAGCCGGTAAGCGGTCAAGTACAGGAACAATTCTTAAGAGCCCGTTATTGGAGGAAGAAAAAAAGCTCGGCCGCTCCTCTACTGTATTAACTAAAAGTCTTGATCCGAATTTACATCAAATTTGAATAGACTATCCTGTAGTGAGGGAGGGTCCAATGTCGACACCGGACGTCAGGCGACAGCACAGGATCGAGCTTCGTGTGTTTGACGAGGGCGAACTGACGCTGCACTATCAATTCTCCTCGATGATCGAGGCTGTTGAAGTTTTTGAGTTTATTGGGGAGTTTTTCCCTAACGCACGATTTGTCATACAGCCCAGCCTAAACTAAAGGCTCCAGCTAAGGCGTTAAGACTATCGTAACCGAGTTGGCGTTTCGTTCGCAAAAGGTAAGGCGTAACGGGACTATTTGATGGCCGTGTCCGAGATCCTGCTGATCACTGCGCTGTCTTGTGCAGGTGCGGCTCTAGGCTATGGGACATGGCTGATTGCTGGTCTGTTCAAGCGCAAAAAACCCGCGCCGGATGTGGCAGAGACGTCCGAACCACCACCGAAGCCCTCGCCTCCGCCCGTTGAAGAGGAGGCCGCCACACCTGACGCGGCCACGATGCCTGAGGTCGACCCCGGGCTTGATGCCGAGGCCGAGACCTCCGTTGAGAAGCAGGAGGAGCCTGCGGTTCTCGAGGCGCCGACAAAAATGCCACCGTCGCTCGAGCGCCGCATCGACGAGATTGAAGGTCTCTTGCGGGAGGTGGCTGGCGGTCAAGCCGCGCTCCTCGAGGCGCCTCCCCCCGCAGACCCAAGAGTTGAAACGCTGGCCGCTGGCCTTGCTGACCTGTCAAACCGGTTCGACAGCCTCGACAGAGACCTGGAACGGCAGTTCGAAACGCTGATCTCGCACCTGCGCGAGAGCCAGAGCGAGACCGCTGCGACGCCGGTTGCTGAGCCACCGGACACCGGGGAGATGGTGGACAACCTTGTCGAAGGCGTCACTCAGCGGGTCGCCGATGATCTGCTCCCACACCTCTCTCTCTTGGGCGAAGATCTCCGGCGGGTGATGGAAAGCACCGCTCGGCTGACCGATCCAAGGAGCGCTATCGAAGTCCTCGGAGGGCAGATCGAGGAGGCGACTGGCAAGCTCGCCGAAGCCGCAGCAGCCTTGGCCGAAACCGTAGAGCAATTGCCTGTGGTCACTCTGCAAGACGAAGAGCAAGGTCCTGTTGCGGAGCAAGACACCGATGATACGCCTGCATTCGCGGAGGTGCCAGAAGATCCATCCTCCGCCGCGGCTGACGGTTTGGACTTGGACAAGGATGGGGCGACAGACGAGACCAATCCAACACCCGCGCCTCTCAACCCATCAGCACCTGATGCCCCGCGCGTCACAGACCACAAAACGGGAGAGATATCGTTGGAACGTCCCGACAGTCCAGTTGACGAGGCAGGTCACAGTGAGCCAGGGGAAGCAACTGAGCTGGCTCCCCACACTGACGATCCCAAATTGACTGCAGAGGGGGACCTACTGGCCGCATCGATCGACGATCGCGACACTGATGACGTCGATGAACCGCATCACACCAAACGTCGGCTCGCCTACATCCCCCCCTCCCGCGCAAATGGCGACGCCAGGGGGAAGGTCGGCACTGGATGAAGGTCACATGCGATCCACCTGTCTCGGGCACGGGTGCAGACATCGTTGTTCTGCGTCGGTCGAGTGGCCCGCCCCTGAGGGTAAAGGCAACCGTCGTGTTCGCCCACCGAATGGAGCGGACCGGCAAGCCCGATCTCGTGTTGCGCCTATTGCAGTGCAGTAAGGCCCGCTGGGCCGTCAGCATAGAGGCCGAAGGCAGTGCGCGATGCATTGAGACAGCGGAACTGCTCGAGACGCTCGACGCCGCAATGGACTTCATTGAGCGTTGGACCGCAGAAGGTGGCGACGCATGTCCCGAGATCCATCCACTGGACCGCGGCCAGAACCGCCAAGCCTTGAGCATCTTGGTTGGAGAGGCCTTGGCCGATTGGATGCAGCTCTATGACGCCACCGCGCATCACACGCTAAGAAGGACAGCCAGATGACCTCAGATGCCGATTTCAAGCACCAGGCAAAGGCCGTTCGGAATGCAACCCAGGAAAAACTGAAAGCACTCCGCGCCGAACGCTTGGAAAAGCTGCGCGTTGCGCGGTCCGGACGCGGTGTCGCTGACGCCTCAGCGCCCACTCCAGGACATGCTCAGATCGACCCCGAGCCGCAACAGCAGGGTCCATTTGCCCCAAGCGAGGCCCCGTCGTTCGCCGTGTCGGCTGAGGCGGATCAACTCTCAATCGAGGCAAGCCTGACCCCCCCCGTTGCGACGGATGCTGACATCGAAACGCCGCCTCCCGATCCACCAAGCCTTGAGGAACCCCCTTCAGCGGTCGATGATGGTGTGCAGCCATCTGAGGCGGACAGCAGCGATGAGCTTACGGCTTCCATCGAAGCAGACGAAGGCAAACCTACTTGGGACGGCGCAGAGAGTGATCTCGCAGACCTGCCGGGCACCGGTCCCGGGCTGGTGTGGCTCCTCAAACGCCACGACATCCACACGCTCTCGGACCTCAGTCGCGCCGATCCTGCAGAGCTCACATCGGCCCTGGGAATGATCGGGCAGATCCTCGACGTGCGCCAATTGGTTGAGGAAGCCAAACGCCGAAGCGCATGATCGCGGGTTCCGAAAAGGCGCAAAACCAGACAAGGCCCACGCGCTGTCTCGCCCCGTCCCGGTTGAACGCCGCAAGGACAGGGGTCGCCGGCAGCCACAATCAACGGGCAATACGCGGGAGATTTCGGGCTTGCGTTGCCCAAGGTTGGTGACCTGAGCCCCTTTTCGCATCCTCGGCAAGGGAGGGTCTTTGGGGTGATCTGGTGCCCGTCAGGCGGGCTCCCGGGCATGCCTCAGTCTCTCGGCGAGCTCGGGCTGTAAGGCAGTCCCGAGGGCCGAGTGGGGCGGGTTCGTGGTAGTCATCCGCCAGACCGTCAGAAGGGAGCGAGCC
>JBCDHQ010000009.1:0-33327 GCA_038749815.1 Pseudomonadota bacterium
AGCAGATAGCCATGCGCCACGCGCCCCGGAAAGAACGGGTTCCGCGCGGCAGCGTCGTCATCCATGTGCGCATAAAACGTGTCGCCCGTGAAGGCCGCGAAATGAGCGACATCGTCGCTCGTGATCTCGCGGTCGGGCGTGTAGAACGTCTCTCCGAGGGCGAGCTCATGGAAGGTGCGGGTGAAAGGGTGGGCTGTCGCTCTGATCTCAGTGGCGCCCGGCACCCATCTGCCGCCGATGGCGGTCAGAATGTCGGGGCTCCCCTGGATGGCAGTGCGTTGCATGTAGTGCATCACGCCCCTAACGCCGCCCATTTCCTCGCCCCCTCCGGCGCGGCCGGGACCGCCATGCACCATGTGTGGCAGGGGAGAGCCGTGGCCCGTGCTCTCGCCCATCGATGTGCGATTGTTGAAGTAGAGCCTGCCGTGATAGGCGCCCGCACTCATCGCGACCGCACGCGCCACATAACCGTCATTGGTGATGACGGAGGCGACGAGACTGCCTTGCGCGCGGTTGGCCAGCCGGACGGCATGGTCGATGTCGAAATAGGGCATGAGGGTCGAGACGGGTCCGAACGCCTCCACCTCGTGCACCGTCGTCGCGGCATCGGGCGCGGCGCAGTGAAAGAGCATCGGCGGTAGGAAGGCTCCGGCCTCCGCTGAGGCGCCGCGCACCTCGAAGTTGTTCGGATCGCCGAAGACACGCTCTGCCTCTGTCCCGATGAGCCGCGCCTTCTCGAGCACATCTGCCTTTTGGTCCGCCGAAACGAGCGCGCCCATGCGCGTGGCTTCGTCCCTTGGATCCCCGATTGTGGTCCTCGCGAGGCTCGCCTGCAGAGCTTCGATGGCTGCGGGGACCAGCGTGTCGGGCACGAGAATGCGGCGGATCGCCGTGCATTTCTGGCCCGCCTTGGCGGTCATCTCCCGCGTCACCTCTTTGATGAAGAGCGCAAATTCGGGCGTGTCCGGCCCCGCGTCCGGACCCAGGATGGAGGCGTTGAGGCTGTCCTGCTCGGCAATGAAGCGGACCGAGGTCTTCAGGATATGCGGCGCAGAGCGGAGCGTCAGCGCCGTGTCGGCCGAGCCGGTGAAGCTCACCACGTCCTGGCCCGTCAAATGGTCGAGCATCTCGCCCATCCCGCCCGAAACCAACTGAAGCGCGCCGTCGGGGAGGAGCCCGCTCTCAAGCATGATCCGGGCGGCACGTTCGGCCACGTAGCAACTCGCCGTGGCCGGTTTCACGATCGCCGGCACACCGGCCAGTAGCGTCGGCGCGAGCTTTTCCAGCATGCCCCAGACGGGAAAATTGAAGGCGTTGATGTGGATCGCGACGCCCTGGAGCGGGGTGCAGATGTGCTGGCCGAGGAACGTGCCGGTCCGAGACAGCTGCTCCACCTCGCCGTCGAGATAGACATGCGCGTCCGGCATCTCGCGCCGGCCCTTGGAGGCGAAGACAAACATCGTCCCGATGCCGCCGTCGATGTCGATCAAGTGATCGCGCTGAGTGGCCCCCGTGGCAAAGGACACCTCGTAGAGCTGCGCCTTCCGCTCAGTGAGATGCTGGGCGAGTGCCTTCAGCATCTTCGCCCGCTGGTGGAACGTGAGCCGCCTGAGGTTCGGTCCGCCAACCCTTCGGGCGTGGTCGAGCATGCCTTCGACATCCAGGGATGCCGAGCCTGCTCGTGCAATGACATCGCCGGTCACGGCGGAGCGGATGTCCCGCCCGGAGGCGTCGGAGCCGATCCACTGCCCGGCGGCGAAGCTCTTGATGTCTTGGACATTCATACTGCTCTCCTCATCCAGGCGGGACTTTGTAGCGCGCCGCGCGGATCCACGACCCGGGGCTCGCCGCCTCGAGTGCGCCCAGCGCGTCCATCATCGCGTCACGGCCAATGGTCTCGGCCCAGTGCATGGGGCCACCGCGCCACCGGGGAAAGCCGTAGCCCGCGATCTTGACCACATCGACGGCGGCCTCGCTCTCGGCGATGCCCTCCTCGACAATCCGCGCCCCCTCATTGGCCAGTGCGGCGAGCAGCAGCGTCTGGATCTCGTCATCGCGAAAGCTCCTGCGCGTGATGCCATGGTCCTCGGACCAAGCCCGGATCAGGGCCTCCACGTCGGGGTCCGGCTGCCCGCGGCGTGCGCCGGCGGGGTAGGCGTACCAGCCGGCACCGGACCGTTTGCCGAACCGCTCCAACGCGCAAAGCTGGTCCGCAATCGCCACATAGCGCTCTCTCGGGTCCCGCGTCGCATCCTGGCGGCGCCGTGCGGCGAAGGCGATCTGGTGGCCCGAGTGGTCCTGCGTCTCGAACGGCCCCATCGCCATCCCGAAGGCGCGCAGGGCCGCGTCGACCTCATGCGGCAGCGCACCGTCGGCCAGCATGTATTCCGCCGCGCGCCGGTATGCCGCGAGCATGCGGTTGCCGATGAACCCGTCGCACACACCCGACAGCACAGGCGTCTTCCGAAGCCTCCGCGCAAAGGCAAACGCGGTGGCGAGCGTGTCGGGCGACGTGCGCGCCGCCCTGACAATTTCGGTGAGCTTCATGATGTGCGCAGGCGAGAAGAAATGCAGGCCGAGGCAACGCTCGGGCGAGGGGATGCCCTCGAAGATCGCGTTCGGATCCAAATACGAGGTGTTCGTTGCCAGCAGCGCGCCGGGTGAAAGAAGGGGCGCAAGCGACTGGAAGAGCTGGCGCTTCGTGTCGAGGTCCTCAATGACGGCCTCGATGGCAAGATCTGCCCCCGTCGCGCTTTCGAGATCTGCGCTGGCGCTCAGCGCGTTCAGCCGCGTGACACGCTCACCCGCAGTGAGTTTGCCGCGCGTGACCGCCCCGTCCAGAACCTGGGCGACTGCATCCGCTGCCACGGATGCCGCCTCGGCGTCGCGCTCAATGAGGGCGACCCGGGCACCGGCGAGGAGACAGGTCGCGGCAATCGCGCTTCCCATATGCCCGCCGCCAATGACTGCAATCCGCTCAATGGGCCGAGGGGACGCATCGTGGAGCACGGCAGGCTTTGCAACCGCCCGCTCCGCAAAGAACACATGGCGGAGCGCAACGCTCTCCGCTGATTGGCGGAGCTCGAGATGGAGCGCCCGTTCCCGGGGTTGCGCGGCACCGTAGGGCTCCACCGCCCACGTCATCGCGGTGAGGGCATGGAGCGGCGCTTGGCGGCCTTTGGCGGCGTCGGCCACATGCGTGCGAAACGCGCGTTCGGCCGCGGGCTCCAAGGGTGTCAGGCTGCGCTCTGACACTCTTGAGGGCCGGCGCCCTCGGACCGCGGCGACGGCCTCCTCCGGCGTGCAGGCCATCGCGTCGATGGCACCGACCGCCAGCAGTGCCTCTGCCGGCTTCAGCTGTCCGTGGCAGGCCATCTCAACGGCCAGGCCCCAGCCGAGCAAGCGCGGCGCGCGCTGAGTGCCGCCGGCACCGGGGATCAGGCCCAGATTGACCTCCGGCAGTCCGAACTGAGTGCCGGGCCGCGCCACGCGGAAAGCGGCGGCCATGGCAAGCTCGAACCCGCCGCCGAGCACTGTCCCATGCAGGAACGCCAGAACGGGCGTCCCACTCCGCTCAACCGCATCGACAACATCGGGCAGGTGCGGCGGGGCGGGCGGGGCATCGAACTCGGAAACATCGCCACCCGCCACAAAGGTTTTGCCGGCGGCGCGAAGCACGGCAAGCTCACAGCCCTGGACCTTGTCCAACGCGTCGAGAAGGCCCGCCCGAACGGCAGCGGAGGTCGCGTTGACCGGCGGATTGTCTATCGTCACCCAAGCAATGCCATCCGCGAGCTCTGTTGCGACGACCTCAGGCATTGCCCCTCTTTCTTATATTGACCAACCGGTCGGTTTATGAAATCGTTACGCCGAGTGGCATCCATTTGCAAGGGAGAGTTCCGTGTCGGAGACGGTTTTGTGCGACGACCACGGCACTTGGGTGGAGGTCACGCTCAATCGTCCTGACAAGCTGAACAGCTTCAATGATGAGATGCATGTCGCACTTCGGGACGTGCTCGAGGCCGCAATCGGCGAGAAGCGGGCGATCCTCATAACGGGTGCGGGTCGCGGGTTTTGCGCGGGCCAGGACCTCGGCGACCGGGATCCGGCAAAGATGCAGGGCCCGCCCGATCTTAGCGAGACGCTGGCCACCCGGTACAACCCGCTGGTGCGCTTGATCCGGACGGCTGAGCTTCCGGTGATTTGCGCGGTCAACGGTGTGGCGGCCGGGGCAGGGGCGAACCTCGCCCTGGCCTGCGACATCGTTCTGGCAGCGGATACGGCGCAGTTCATACAGTTCTTCGCGCGCGTCGGTCTCATTCCCGATTGCGGCGGCACGTGGAGCCTGACCCACCTTCTGGGTCCGGCGCGGGCGCGCGCGCTGGCGATGACCGGCGCACCGCTTGCGGCGCCGGAGGCCGCGGACTGGGGCCTGATCTGGGCGTCGCTGCCCGCGGCCGAGCTGATGCCCGAGGCACGCACCTTAGCGGCGGAGCTTTCGATGGCGCCAACCGTTGCCCTGGCGCAGACAAAGAAGGCCATTGACGCCGCCGCGACCAACACCCTCGACGAACAATTGGAGACCGAGGCGCGCGTGCAGAAGACCTGCGGCGAGACGGCGGACTATGCGGAGGGTGTTGCGGCCTTCCTCGCCAAGCGCGCCCCGGTCTTTGAGGGCCGGTGACATGACCCCGTCAGCACGCGCGGAGCGATCGGCGGAGGTTATGTGGGCCAGCGACCGGGCAAGCCCCTGGCTCGGCATGGAGATGGACCATGTCGACGAGGGGACGGCGACGCTCTCGCTCACCGTCGAGGCGCACCACACCAACGGGCTCGGCATTTGCCATGGCGGCATCACGTTTGCGCTCGCCGACAGCGCGTTTGCCTTTGCCTGCAACAGCCGCAACCAGTGGACGGTCGCCCAGCACAACACGATCACCTATGTGGCGCCCGCGCGGCTCGGCGATCGGCTGACCGCGAAGGCGCGCGAGGTGAGCCTCGACGGGCGGAGCGGGATCTACGACGTCACAGTCCAAAACCAAGACGGCACAACAATCGCCGAGTTCAGAGGGTGCTCGCGCACTGTCCGGGGCACCCTCTTTGAGGAACATGCCGGAGGATGACATGAGAGACCTGACCCCAAGCCCTGACAGCCTGGATCCGATCGAGACGGCCTCGGTCGATGAGATTCGGGGGCTGCAGCTTGAGCGCTTGCGTTGGTCGCTCCGCCACGCCTACGACAACGTCGCAATGACCCGGGCGCGCTTTGAGGCGGCCGGCGTGCACCCCGACGATCTCACTGAGCTCTCCGATCTGGCGAAGTTTCCGTTCACCACGAAGTCGGATCTCCGAGACACCTACCCCTTCGGCCTTTTCGCCGTCCCGCGGGAGAGGATCCTGCGGATCCACGCCTCCTCGGGCACAACGGGCAAGCCGACTGTGGTGGGCTACACCCGCGGCGACATAGAGATGTGGGCCGAGATGACCGCGCGCTCGATGCGCGCAAGCGGCACGCGACCGGGGGACATCGTCCACATCGCCTATGGGTATGGCCTCTTCACGGGCGGGCTTGGCGCACATTACGGGGCGGAGCGGCTCGGGTGCACCGTTGTGCCGGTCTCGGGCGGCATGACGGAGCGGCAGGTCACATTGATCGAGGATTTCAGGCCCACCACGATCATGGTGACGCCCTCCTACATGCTCAACATTCTCGAGCAATACCAGCGGTCCGGGATCGACCCGAGCGACTGTCCGCTCGACGTCGGGATCTTCGGCGCCGAACCCTGGACCAACGCGATGCGCGCCGAGGTGGAGGCGGCGTTTGATATGCACGCCGTCGACATCTACGGCCTCTCAGAGATCCTCGGGCCGGGGGTCGCCAATGAGTGCGTGGAGACCAAAGACGGCCTCCACATCTGGGAGGATCATTTCTATCCCGAGATCATCGACCCGGAGACCGGCGCCGTCCTGCCCGATGGCGAGATGGGGGAGCTCGTCTTCACGACGCTCACCAAAGAAGGGTTGCCGATGATCCGATATCGGACGCGCGATCTGACCCGGCTCCTCCCCGGCACGGCGCGGACCATGCGGCGGATGGAGAAGATCACCGGTCGGTCGGACGACATGATCATCCTGCGCGGCGTGAATGTCTTCCCGACACAGGTCGAGGAGCAGGTCCTGGCAATCCCGGGCCTTGCGCCGCACTTCCAGATTGAGCTGACGCGGGACGGTCGCATGGACGCGATGGTCGTGCGAGCAGAAGCGACGCAGACCGCTGCCACCGAGGATGACCGGGCGGGCGCCGCCACTCTCTTGTCGAAGAAAATCAAGGACATCGTGGGCGTCTCGACGGAGGTGACCGTGGGCCTCCCAGGCAGCGTTGAGCGGAGCCAAGGCAAAGCGCGGCGCGTCGTTGACCACCGGTCAAAGGAGTAACGGGTTTGGTTCGGACGATTGCCAAGGACCATGATGACAAACGGCGCCACATCCTGACCGTCGCCGCCGAAGTGTTCGCCCGCGAGGGGATTGCGCGGGCCTCGATGAACGAGGTCGCGCGCGCCTGTGGCATCTCTAAGGCCAACATCTACCACTATTATTCGGGCAAGGACGACATCGTCTTCGACATCCTGGACAGCTACCTGTCGGAGTTGCGCGACCTCGTGCGCAGTGTCGATCGGACCGGCCTGACCCCGCAGGCACAGCTCCATGCAATCACGCGCGCCTTTCTGCTCGCCTATGACGGCATGGACAACGAGCACAAGATTCAGGGCGAGGGTCTGCCGCTTCTGGCCCGTGACAAGCAGGACATCTTGAAGGACTATCAACGAGATTTGGTCGCGCTCGTGGCGAGTGTCCTGCGCGGCTGCGCGCCGCGCACGCTCGGCCAGGACGAGCAACGCTGCCGCGACGTGACCATGTCGGTCTTTGGCATGCTAAACTGGTTTTACATGTGGCATCCCAAAGCGGATGAGCGGGCTCGGATTGCCTATGCCGCAACGGTCGCGGATCTGACCCTCTTCGGTGTCGCCGAGGCCAGTGAAGGGGATGGTTGAAATATTGACCGAACGGTCGGTCTATGTAAGGTTCATAGAAAACCAAACGCACCAAACGGGAGGATACATGAAACTCAGAACTTTGTCGGTCGCCGTCGCCGCCATGCTGGCCAGCGCGACCCCGGCCCTCGCCGAGCGGGAGATGGTGGTGTCGTCCTGGCTGCCGCCGAGCCATGTCATGAATGAGATCGTCTGGCCCGAGTTCATCAGCCGCATCGAGGCTGCAACCGAGGGGCGGGTGACCGGGAAAATCGAGTACCAACTGGCCTCGCCCCCGTCTCAGGCCGACTTGATCGAAGACGGTGGCGCCGATGCCGGCTGGATCTTCCATGGTTACAACCCCGGCCGTTTCGTCACCACCAAGCTGATTGAGATCCCGGGGCTTGAGGGCGACAGCGCGGCCGCCTCCGCCGCGCATTGGCGGGCGCACCAGGAAATCCTGGGCGAAGCGGGAGAGCATGAGGGCGTCGTGCCGGTCGCCATGATGGTCCACGCGCCGGGAATGCTGCACCTTGCGCGGGAGATCACGTCCCTCGATGACGTGGCCGGCCTGAAGATCCGCTCGGGCGGGGGCGTGATGGGAGACGTGCTGGCGGGCCTCGATATGGCCGGCGTCCAGGTTGCCGCGCCGAAAGTCTACGAGACGGTCGCCAATGGTGTCGCCGACGGCACGTTCTTTCCCGGCGACACGATCTCGATCCTGCGTCTGACCGAAGTGCTGCCCTACACCTACCGCGTGTCGGGCGGCTTCTACCGCGGGTCCTTCTCGATCATCATGAGCGAGGACTTTCTCGACAGCGTCGGCGCAGACGACGCTGCCGCCATTCAGGCCGTACTCGGCGAGGACTTCTCGGCCTTTGCGGGCCGTGCCTGGGATGAGGGCAACCTGCGGGGCATCGAGGCGCAACAGAGCACAGGGCAAGTCATTGATTTGACCGGGGAGGCGTCGGCCAAGTTCGATGCTCTCGTCCCACAGATCCAAGAGGACGTGCTTGCCGAGGTCAGCGCCAAGGGGGTGGACGCCGCTGCAGCGCTTGCCATCATTCGGTCGACGATGGCCGACTACAGCAGCCAGTAGCCGATGGCCGAACGTCTGCTCCGGGCGGGCCGATGGCTCGCCCGAGTGTCGCTGGTCCTCAGCGCGGCCTGTCTGGTGGCGTTGATGGCTCTGACAGTGGCGGAGGTCGTCGGGCGCTACCTCTTCAACGCGCCGATCTTTGGGCGACAGGACATCGCGCAGATCCTCCTCGCCTGTTCGATCTTTTTGGCCTTTCCGGTGGTCACATTGCGGGGGGAGCAGATCGAGGTCGACCTGCTGGACAGCGCGTTCTCTCCCGGCATGGCCGCCTGGCGCGACAGGCTGATCGGCTGTCTGACCTCCGTTGTTCTGCTGACGATGGGGTACTGGCTCCTCCTTCGGGCGGAGAAATTCCTCAGCCGCGGGACCACGAGTGAGCTTCTGTTTCTGCCGAAGTATCCGTTGGTCTACTTCATTGCGGCCATCGTGCTGCTGACCGGCGCGCTTGTCGGACTGCGCGCCGTGGGTGATGTCCTGAGGTCCAGACGCACATGATCGTGTCGCTGATCGCGTTTGCCATTGTGATTGCGCTGGTGTTGGTCCGGGTGCCGATCGGCATCGCGATGGGCGGCGTGGGGGCGATCGGGTTTGTCTATCTTCGGGATGGGCGGTGGTCCGCGGGGCTTGGCCCCGCAGCCGATTCCATCCTCGACGTGACCCAGAACGACGCGCTCTCGGTGATCCCGCTTTTCATCCTGATGGGCATGTTGATCGCCCAGAGCGGCATGGCACACGATCTCTACCGTGCGGCCTACGCAGCGGTCGGGCGTCTGCCGGGCGGATTGGCGATGTCGACCATCCTGGCCTGTGGCGGGTTCTCGGCCGTCTCGGGCTCGTCGCTTGCGACGGCCGCCACCATGGCTCAGGTCGCCCTGCCATCGATGCGCAAATATGGCTACCATGACACCCTCTCGACCGCGTCGGTCGCGGCGGGCGGAACGCTTGGCATCCTAATCCCGCCGAGCATCATTCTGATCATCTACGGCTTTCTGACCGGCCAATCGATCGGCAAGCTCTTTCTTGCCGGCATTCTTCCGGGTCTCCTCGGCATTCTTCTCTACCTCTGTGCGGTGGCCTTCGTGGTCTGGCGCACGCCCGAGGCGGGCCCTGCAGGGGCGCGGATGTCGGCCGGCGAGGCGCGCCAGAGCATTCTGCGCGTCATCCCGATCCTCGTTCTCTTTCTGATCATCATCGGCGGCATTTACGGCCAGATCTTCACAGCGGATGAGGCTGCAGGCATTGGCGCGTTCGGTGCAATCCTGATTTCCATCGCGATCGGGCGGTTCAGCTGGGCCGGTCTTGTCGCCGCCCTCTCGCAGACCGTGAAGACCTCTGTCGGCCTCTTTGTGCTGCTGATCGGCGCGGACATCTTCAACCGCCTGATCTCCCGCGCCGGGCTGCCCGAGGATCTGCTGGCGCTCGTCCAGGTCGGAGGCTTTGAGCCCTTCACCGTTCTCGCGATCATGATGCTGATCTATCTGATCCTCGGCGCGGTCTTCGAGAGCCTCTCGATGATCACCCTGACTGTGCCGGTCTTTGCGCCGCTCATCGCCTCGCTCGGGTTCTTCGAGGGCGATGTCAGCGGTGAGATGGCGCTGATCTGGTTTGGGATCATCGTCGTGGTCGTGACCGAGATCTCGCTGATCACACCGCCGATCGGGCTCAATGTCTTCGTTCTCCGCTCGGTCGTCGACGACGTCTCGACGGGAACGATTTTCCGAGGCGTCACACCATTCTGGATGGCCGACATCGTCCGCCTGGTCATTCTGATCAGTCTGCCCGCCTTTGCCCTGTTGCTGCCGATGGGCGTCACAGGGTTTGGGCCGTGACGCGCGTGGCCGCGGGGGAACGCGCCTCTCGCCCGCGCCGTGACGGGTTTTGCGGGGCTCGTTTGGGAACAAAACCCAAAAATTAAAATGATCTCATTGACTTTGAGCGAGACGGCAAAACCGAGCGTGCACTAAATTCTAACGACTCCAAGACCACTCTGCCCGTGGTTCTGGGGTGTCTCGATGCATTTGAGGTTTGTTCTTGGCGGATTTGCGCTGCTTCTGGCAGTGTCGACCACAACTTCGTTTGTGGGCTACAGATACCTGAGCCTGGCGGGTGAGTACCGGGAGCGGAACTTTCTTCATCTCTCCGAAATCCACAAGGTCCTGAGGCTCCTCGATGTCGCACCAACAAGCTTACGGCAGAGTGAGAAAGAAAGGGTCCGAGCCCACCTTCAGATCACGCAACGACAGTCGGAGTGGTGCCTCGAGGTTCTCTCGGACATCGAGCAACGGCTGTTCGTGCTGATCGGGGAGGGGCGTGCCCTTGAGGTGTGTCGTCGGGACATCGCGCTCCACCACGGGGCCAATCGCATTCTCGATGACATTGCAGCCTCCACCGGAGAGGATGGTCAGGGCAGTCCGAGCTTTGCCATGGGGCTGCGGCTCCGCGATCACGCTCAAGCGATCCTGGAAAACAGTCTTGCACTCCACCCCCATGTCAGCCGGATCGAAGACAAAGTGAACGCCGTTGTCCGGACCGGAACGGTTGTGGCGGCGTTCGGTCTCTCGGTCGTTTTCCTGTTGATTGCGCGGGAGTTGTCCAAGGCGCTCCGCACCCAGGCGCGACAGACGCGGGAGCTGAGCGAGCTTGCGATGATCGCCGAGCGTGCGAATGACGGCATCGTCGTGACGGATGAGCGGGGTCGGGTCACATGGGCCAACCCGGCCTTCGAAACGCTGACGGGCTACGATACCGCCGATATCGTGGGGCAGCGCCCTGGTGACTTCCTTCAGGGTCCGGCGACCGACCCGTCCACCCGGCGCGCGATCAGTGCCGCCCTTGCGGACCGGAAACCGATCCGGACCGACATCCTGAACTACACGAGGGACGGTGCGGCCTACTGGATCAACCTCTCGATTGCCCCCATCCTCGCTGAAGCGGGCGGGGAGTCCGGTTTTGTTGCCGTCACCAGCGACATCACCAAAGAGCGGGAGCAGAGACAGGCGCTTGAAGCCGCCAACCAGCGGATTGCCCATCAGGCGCTCCACGACCCGCTGACAGACCTGCCAAACCGGCGCTTCATCGACGAGGTGCTGGAGGCCGATGTCAAGAAAGACGCAAATCCGCGCACGGCCGTTCGTGTGGACCTCGATCACTTCAAGAACGTGAACGACACTCTGGGTCACGCGGCCGGCGACTACGTCCTCTGCCGCGTCGCAGACATTTTGCGCCGTCATGTCGGGGCGGATGACACGCCGGCGCGCGTTGGCGGCGATGAGTTTGTCATTCTGTTGGCCGCTGGGACCACTCAAGCGCAAGCGGTCGCATTCACGGAACGGGTCCGGAAAGAGATCCGCAAGGACATCGTCTTTGAGGGACAGACCTGTCGCATTGGCGCGAGCTTCGGCGTGGCCTCGGCGGAAGAGGGCGTGATCGGGAACGATCAGCTTCTCAAGAGCGCGGACGCCGCTCTCTACGTGGCCAAAGCGCAGGGGCGCAACACAACGACAGTCTACACACCCGCCATCCACCGCTCGGCCCTCGCGAAACGCCGCGTGGCAACAGAGATCGAGGCAGCAATTGAGCGCGGGGAGTTCCGCGCTTTCTTCCAACCGCAGTTCAGCGCCGAGGGCGAGGTCTTGGTGGGTGTCGAAACGCTTGCGCGATGGCATCACCCCGAGCGCGGTGTTCTGGCTCCGGCGGAGTTTCTGCCGATTGCCGATCAGCTGAAGCTCGTCCCCGAGATTGATCGACAGGTGTTCCAATACGGACTGGACTGCGTTGCCCGATTGAACGCCGAAGGCCTCTTCATCCCGAAGATCGCCTTCAACGCCGGGCTCGCCCAATTGATGAACCCCGATCTCGCGCGCGTCGTTCGGTCGAAGGACATCGGCGCGACCAAAGTGGCCCTCGAGGTTCTGGAGAGTGTGCTGATCGAGGATCAAAGCAGCGGGTTCCAGGAGCGCGTGGAGCAGTTGCGCGCGCAGTCCTTCGGCATCGAGATGGATGACTTCGGCTCCGGGCACGCCTCCGTGATCTCGCTCCAGCGCCTCAACCCCGACATCCTGAAAATAGATCGCGAGCTCGTCGCGCCCATGGATGAAAGCCAAACCGCCCGCAGCCTTGTCCGGAGCATGATCGAGATGGGCCGCGCGCTTGGCATCGGAGTGATTGCCGAGGGCGTTGAGACCGCGACGCATGCGAGCATCTTGCGCGAACTCGGCTGCGACGCGTTCCAAGGCTACTTCTTTGCAAAGCCAATGCCTTTCGAGGACCTACGGGCATTTGCGCGCACCGGCTTTGATGAGAAGCTCCAGGCGGTGGTTTCCCTGTCGGTCTACCGCGACAGCCACGGCACCTGAGCGGATCGCCATTTGATCCTTCGACCTCCGGCAAGGCGATCGCGTTGGCTCAAAGCCGGGAAGGGGTCTCCGGGGGCGTGGCTGACCGTCGGCCTCGCCGACGCGCGGGCGGGGGCTCACGTCGACCGTGCCCAACCAGGGAGCGGTGCGGTGGACCCAATCTGTCGAGGTGCCGGCCGACAGCTCGGAGCTCCGAGTTTACGCTTGAGTTTGTGACGCAAGAGGTCAGCTCAGAAGGGCCGGCGCGCCTTGCAACTCTGTCCTGTTTCTAGGGAATGCCCGCCAAACACAGTAGCGACATCCTGGCGGACGAAGAGCGCGCGGTGATCCGCTGGGACGAACAGGGTGACCAGCTGGCGCAGACGACACCCTATCTCGGGCCGGACGCACATCTCGACACCGAGAGGCAGAGTGTCTGACGCGCCCCCCTCTCGCAGCGAGGGCGCCCGACCGCAAGGGCCGGAGTTTCGGTGCGCCGGCTCTTGTCCGGACCGCTGCCGTCTTCGTGCTTCCGCTTTTCGTGATGGGCTCGAAGAGTCTCGCCACACGCGCGGGCCGGGCGCTCGACGAGGCGTCCAGTTGGACACCTGTGTCGAGCCGGCGACGCGTGCCTCGCTCTGGCGGGCGGTGCTGGTCTCGCTTGAGATCACGCGGACGTGTGGCCCGTCCGCTCAGGCACTCGCTGCCTCCCGTGGGCAGTTGGCAGCGCTCTGCGCTTTTCCCGGTGATTCTGCCGGTCCGGACTGCATCCTGCGCTCTCCGCGTTGGTCGTGGCGCGAGGGTGCGGCGAACTGCACGCCGATGGATCTCGAGCTGGTGTAGGTACAGCGAGCGGAGGACAAGGCTGCCGACCGGTTCGCAGATGAACCCAAATGCGAAAACGCGGCAGGTCCATGCGGCGAGCCCATCACACGCTTTGCGACGGTGCGGGGGCACTTCCATGTCGTCGTCATGCTGCCGACGACCTGTGCCAGCCTGGCGGAGCTCTCGCCCAGTTGCCGCCAGGCGGTGCCGGATCTCGGGGCGAGCGCGTGTCGGACCGTCCGCCATGTGGTGCCCCGACTGACACCGCCGCGCAACTCCTGGGGGGGGCATTCCTGACCTTCGTGCTCTGCATCGCGCCGCGGGCCTCGGCGAAAACACTGAGCTGACGATGGCGTTGGTCGTCATGGTGCGGCTTGGCCGGCGTGCGGGCTTTGTGCTGGCCCCTGCTCGTGCTCTTCCGCCGGTGGCGATTGTGACACAGGCCTGTTTGGCCCGTGGACGTGGCCGCCGCGCGACAGGGTTTGATGCTGGCCGCAGCTTAGACCTGCCTCATGCGCACTTGAGTTCATTTGCCTGCCGGTCGGCACGCTTGTCCTCATCTCGCTGCATGGCGGGGGCCTGCAAGTGCTGCCCTTTGGCCGGTCGCGGCAGGGGCGCGGAGAGGTGTTCTCCAACGCGCGCACCAATGGTGCGTTGCTAAACTCCGCCATTGGGAGGTCGGTCGTTGCCGTTGTCCTCGTGGTCTAGCCGTTACGCGGCACCGCCGTCCCGGCCCATAAAACTCCGCAGAGATGCGACGCTGATGTCCGGGCTTTCGCGGTCGAACCCGCTTGCGCCAACCTCGGTGCGTTTCGGGCGGGCGTCGCCCGGATCCGCTCGGATGCCGCGAAGGTGTTTGAACTTTCGGAGGCAGTCAGTGCGGACAACGATCCCGCACCGACTTTCGCGTAGCAGGTGTCGCCGTCCAACGCCGTGGTGTCGTAAGACCGAAAGGCGCTTCCCGGGGGCCAGGTGGCGACACGATCCGCAGCGAGGCCGGGCAATGGCATGCGCGAGGGTGCAGGCAAATCGTTTGGTTTCCCGAGCCACAGATCAAACCCTTAGAGTCTTGGGGCGGGTCGGCGCGATCGACCGCCCTACGAGGTCAGCCTCGTCCAGAAGGCTCGGGTCTTTGGCATTGGGCGTGGCCTGGCTCAAAGACCCTTTGGATTCAGCCAGGTTTGGGGACGCATGGGGTCTTCGGTCGCCTCCGACCGGGGCTGATGCGAGTCTACCCGCGGCGGCGGTCGGCCCTGGCTGCGGGCGTTCCGCGTCATCGGGCGACTGGGCCTCCGCGATCAATGGAATGGCGGACAGGCGGAGGGCGGGGTGCGTCAGAGACTTTCCAGAAACCTGAGAAGGGCCTCCCGCTCGGTGATGGAGAATGCGGCAAAGTGGTCGCGCGAGGCCTCTGCCTCGCCGCCATGCCAGAGGATCGCCTCTTCGAGCGAGCGCGCGCGCCCGTCGTGGAGGAAATAGGTGTGCCCGCTGACAACCTCGGTGAGGCCAATGCCCCAGAGCGGCGGTGTCCGCCACTCCGCCCCCAGCCGGTCGGCGGAGGGGTTGGGATCGGCAAGGTCCGGCCCGAGATCGTGCAAGAGAAAGTCGCTGTAGGGCCAGATGAGCTGTCCCCGCTGCGACGGGTCGGCGTCGGAGGCCGTTGCAAACTTCGGAACGTGGCACCCGGTGCACCCGACCTGATAGAAGAGCCGCTTGCCGTCCAAAACCTCCGGATCGTCAATGTCGCGCCGCGCCGGCACGGCGAGGTTTGCCGAATAGAAGACGACCAAATCGAGGAGCGCGTCCGCCACCTCCGGCTCTCCGTCCGCGTCGCCGTGAAACGCGGCGAGACAGATCGGTTGCGCAACCGTGCAATCGCCGGCGGGCGCCGGGCGGGGGCGGGTCGAGAGACCCATGTCGTTGTGAAAGGCCGTCGCGGACTGTTCAAGGATCGAGGGCTCCATGGCCTTCCAGCCGAACCGACCCACCTGCCCGTTGGTGATGGCGAGGCGACCTGAGATGCCATCCCCGTCCAGATCGTCGGGATCGGCGTGGGTCGCGAGATCCTCGGCGGAGATGGCCTCGATCAGCCCGAGACCGATCATCGGCGGGGCAACCCTCGGGTTGAGCGACACGCCGTCCGAGAGGGGCGCCTCGGTCGTGTAGACGGGGCGGCGGAGCGTCACGGTCGTGCCATCCGGGTAGGTGAAGGGCAGGGGCTCGTAGCTCACGCTCACGGCGCCTTCCGCCGACATGCCGGTGACCGCCTGATCCTGGAACTGGTGGCCGAAGCGAGGATCGGGGCCGCCGTCCGGACCGCTCAAGGCGAAGAGCATAGAGACCATGTTCAGGTCGCCCGGCTCAGGCGGATGACCACGCCCGTCCTTGATGTGACAGCCCTGGCAGGACCGGGCGTTGAAGAACGGGCCAAGGCCGTCCGAGGCGATGGTCGAGGCCGGTGCCGCGACCCAAGGTCGGTCGAAGATGCCGTTGCCGAGGAAAAAGTCAGACCTCTCCTCAAAGCTGAGCGCGCCCGATGGTAGGGAAAACGCGTTCCGGTCGAAGCGTGTGCGGTTCGTGCCAGAGCCCCCCTGAAAAAGCTCGTGGGGCTCTGCACGTGAGAAATCGGTGGTGGGCGCGAGGATCCGCGCCCTCCGTTCTTCAGAGGTCTCCGCCTCGGCCACCGCTGCGAGGGCAGTGGCCAGGACGATGCACGTGAGCGGTCGCACTACTGGAAAACGGCGCTCGGGTTGTCGAGGCTGTCCGACCCTTCGACGGTGATCTCACCCGCGGCGAGGGTTGCCACAAGCGACTCAATGGTGCGCGTTTGATCCACCAGCGCGTCGATGGCCGCCTGAACGATTGCGTTGCCCTCGTCATTGCCGAAGCCGATCATCTGATCGTAGGACTCGACACCGCTGTCGGCCCTCTCCTTCATGACGCCCATCGCATCCATGGTCGCGTCGAGCTTGCCGGCCATCTCTGCGTCGAGGTCGCTGTCGAGACCTTTGACGAGATCCGCCAGAGACGGCACTTCGACCAGCGTGCCATCGCTCGCCGTGTAGCGGCCGTGGTAGACGTTCTGGATCCCGAGCGCGTCGTAGTAGTGGGAGTTGTGGGTGTTGTCGGCAAAGCAGTCGTGCTCCTCCTCGGGGTCGTGAAGGATGAGGCCGAGCTTCATCCGCTCCCCCGCGAGCTCGCCGTAGCTGAGCGAGCCAAGCCCGGTCAGGATGGCCGCGATGCCCTCGGCCTCAGACTTGGCGGCGAGGTCGGCGCGGGCCGCGCCACTGTCACCCCAGGCTGCCACGATCTCTTCGAGATCGGTGACCAGGAGGTCGGAGGCCGCCGACAGATACTCCGCGCGGCGGTCGCAATTGCCGTTGGTGCAGGCGGCGGTGTCGAAGTCCGTGTGGCTCCGCGAACCGGCGCCGGCCTCGGTGCCGTTCGTGTCCTGACCCCAGAGGAGGAACTCAATGGCGTGATAGCCCGTCGCGACATTGGCCTCGACGCCGTCGATTTCGTGGAGCTCTTGCAGGACCGCCGGCGTGATCACGGATGCGTCGATCGACTGTCCCCCAACCTGGAGCGTCGGGGTCGCGATCACATTGGCCAGGAAGAAGCCATTCTCCGGGCTCTCCTCGCCGTAAAAGGACGTGTCGACATAGTCGATGAGACCCTCATCGAGCGGCCAGGCGTTCACCTTGCCTTCCCACTCGTCGACGACCGCGTTGCCGAAGCGGTAAGCCTCTGTCTGCTGGTAGGCGACGCGGGCGGCGAGCCAGGCATCCTTCGCGGCCTGGTGGGTCTCGGCGCTTGGCGCGGCGACAAACGCGTCGAGCGCAGTGTCAAGCGCGCGCGCAAGTGTCAGGCTGTCACCGTACTTCGCGGCCGCGAGATCTGCATAGCCGTCGATCACGTCCCGTGCGCTCTGAGCATGGAGCGCCGTCGCCGCACAGGTCGACAGGAGAATGAGGCCGGCGAGAGGTTTTACGGTCATGAGCTTCGTCCCGTTGTTAATCACGATCAGTCTATTGAAGTCTTGCTCTATTATCGAGTCTTTTAATCAACAATCGGATCTATCGTTTCAGTGTTACACTGCGGTGTGAAGGATTCTTGTCACATTGGCTCGGACGAAACCACCGACCACGACGCCGCGCCAAGGCATGATCTCGTGTGCGCAGCCAACCATGCGACTGCTGCCAGCTCCTAGGGCCTCGTTGCCACCGCAAGGTGGCCCTGCTGTTCGCGACGGGGCGCGCGCCCTGGACTGGGTTGCGACAGCGGCGGTGGCATCGGGTCATGCGGTCAGCGGTGGTTCGATTTTAGGATCGAGCCCATCGCTCGGGGCAGGAAAGACGGATGTCTGCGGCCAAGCGCCGGAGACACGGTCTTCGACGACTGGCTCTGTCCCATGGTCTCTTTGGGTCGACTTCCCCTGAAGGCTCGCGACCGGACGGAGCGGCCCTCGCCGCGAGATCGTTGGTGCCGCCCAAGGGGAAGCCACGGTGCGCGGGATGCACTGCTCTCGAATCGGTGGGACACAGGTGGGACAGATGGGGGCGAGATGCCCCCAAAGATCAGCTGCTTAGGCCGTGTGTCGAACGATTGCCCCCCGAAGCGTCGGGAAGTCCGTCAAAACTCAGTCGGGTCGACGGGGGACGTCTGAAGGCGGAGCTCATCTGGGTCGGAGACACCGTCACCGTCGGAATCGGCCTTGTAGGGGAAGGTGCCCGCCTCCGCTTCCAACGCGTTGGAGAGACCATCTCCATCGATGTCGTCATCGACACGGTCTTCGATCCCGTCGCGGTCCGTGTCCTCCCACATCGCCGGATCGTCCGGAAAGCCGTCAAACGCGTCCTCAACGCCGTCGCCATCCTTGTCGATTGCCAGCGGCACGTGCTTTCCGACCCATTCGGACGCGAAGTCGATTTCGCCGCCGCTCATCGCGATTGCCATAAGAGTTGGCTCGATCTCGGACATGAAGAGGCGGCGTTGCTCCTGCGGCAGGCCAATATGGCCGCCCGGGCGCCACCCCATCTTCGGCAGGGCGCGAAGCGCCCAAGCCATGCTGGTGCGGTCGGTGACAGTCACGTTCCCCTGCTGACCGGCCGACAGGCGCCCCCCGGCGACCAGGACCATCATCAGCTCCTGGATCTGGCGATTCGAGTAGTGGCGCCGCAAATCCTCGATATGCGCCGCGGTGGTGAGAGTGGGCAGCGGACCCGCATCCCGGGCGAGGCGAAACGCGGACAGTTCGGCAGGGGAAAAGCGCGTGGAGCGCTCAAAATCGAAGAGGTCGTAGATGTCGCCCATTGCATCCTCGGACACCTCGCCCTCGGCCTCCGATTCGAGAAACTCGTAGAGCCAGCGCGTGCCATGAACCTGGCAATGCGTGCATCCCGACGACAGCTGATAGACAACAAAGACCTGCCAGAGGAACTTCATCGGCAAGGCCCGATCGCCGGCGGCGAAATAGTCCTCGATCCGCGACGTGCCCATGTCGTTCTGCCGGGTCCACTGGGTGTCGAAGTTGATGCGATCGCTGAACGGGTAGACGGTCTCGGTCAGCACAGGTGCGGTGTAGTATGCTCGGTCATATGCGGCGACGTCGAAGGGGGGTGTCGCGGGATCGGGCAGATTTTCGTCCTCAATCCCGGGATCGGCCCATCGGGAGGGGTCGAGCGGGTAGCGGTCAAACGGATCTTCGACGCCGTCTTCATCGCTGTCATGGACCACGCGGGAAATGTCGTAGCCAGTGACCTCGTTCAACCAGTCCGATGCGAAACTCGCCGCGGGCGCCGACGCATCTTCCCGGTTCCAATCGGCGAGGATCTCCTGGCGGGCCGCCTCCATCCGGTCGCCCGCAAAAAGGGCTGCACGCTGCTCTGCCTCACTTTGGCTGATGTTGGCGCCGGCAGACCACCCGACGCGCGCCAAGTTCTCGCGTGCCCAGGCCAACGTGTCGGCATCGGTTGGAATGGGCAGGACGTTGTCGTGGAGCGCGTTGGCTGTATTGAACGAAATCACCTCGATCAGCTCTGCGATTTGGCGGTCCACAAAGTGCTGGCGCAGGAGACCGTGCGAGTCCGCCGTCACCCGCCCCGGCAGGGTTGCCAGTTGATCGACGAATGTGAACGCCGCTTTCATCCGCGGATCGGTGAGGGTCTCGATGTAGTCGGGCTGCCAGATCGCGTGGATCTCCTCGAGGGGCACGCCGAGATAGGCCAGTTGATAGGCCGCGCGCGCCTGATGGTGCGGGCTGTCGGCGCGGATCACCTGGTAGAGCGTCATCTTCCATTTCGACGTCGCATCAAACATCGCGTCGGCGTGGATCATCATGTCGCCGATCAGCGAGCCTTCGGTGAACGTGCGAAGATTGCTGACGTCGATCAGGTGGCGATCATAGTAGGGCATAGCGCGATCCCGGGCGGGGATCTGTTCCTGCGCCGTTGCGTCCATCACGCTCGCAAGAGTGACAAGAAGTGTGACCGCTGATGCGGATATTCTGATCGGCATTTCGGGACCCCTCAGACGATGTGTCAGCCGCTATGTTCCCACGCGGCGCGCAGCGTGCGTGAGGCTAGCGTGGCCTGTTGACGTTGAGGAAGGACGCAAATACGCAGCCGGTGCGCGCTAGAGATGCGACCTCACGAATCACGTCTGGACATGTTCGAGGAAGGCTTGAACCTTGGAGGTCCGGTGAAGGTCCACATGGGTCACGATCCACAAATCCACCTTAAGCTCGTCTGCCGGCGGCAGGAGTTCAACCAATTCTTCCAAGAACGGGGCGTGCTGGTTGTCGATGAACCCAATCCCCACACCGTGACAAATCGCCAGCGTCCGGACGTGTCGGCTGCCTGTCCGAAGGGCAATGCACTCCTCCGGGACATTGTCGATGATCCACTGGGTGTAGGGCGGATAGTCCTGTTCCGGGGAGGGTCCGATGAACCGGTGATGGCGAAGCTCGGAGAGGTCCGAGAGGTCCGGCCTGCCGTGGCGCTCGATGTAGTCCTTTGAGGCGTAGAGCCCGAACCGGACCGGCCGAAAGGGGATCACAACGTAGTCGGGCTCCTTCGGTGCCGGCCCGCCCCGAAAGGCGATATGTGCCTCTCCCGTCTCCAACTGGAGGAGGCGCGCTTCCGCGATGAATTCGATCTTGGTTTCCGGGTGTTGGCGTTGGAACGCCGTGATCGCCGGCATCACCGTCGCAGCCAGCCCAGCCACCGACGTTAGAATGAGCGTGCCGGAGACGAGCTTGGCGCTGCCCCTCTGGCGCGCCTGAAGGTCGGCAAACATCTCGTCGGCCCGCGCGGCCACCTGAATGATGTCCCGCCCGTTGTCGGTCAGGGAGAAGCCACGGGCATGGCGGTGGAACAGCCGGGTTTGGAACGCCGACTCCAATGTATCGATCCGACGATTTATTGTCGCGCGGTGGACGCCAATCTCCCTCGACGTGGCGCTGACGGTGCCGAGCTGCGAGAGAACCAACGCTGTTTTCAATTCCAACCAGTATCGCATTGCGTGCCAGCCTTTCCTTCGCCAGCAGCGTAAACGACGCCGGGGTGCGGCCTCAACGCGCACCCAATGCGCAACTGAGCCGTTGTGTGGGCTCCTGACCTATACGTAACTTTATACGGTGCGGTGCGGCCAGGACGGCCGGTCGTCCTGCCGTCAACGCGAGGACATGACAGTGCCAAAGATATCTCCCCCCATCACGCTCGCGGCCTTTCTGCTGAGCGCAGGCATGGCTCACGCGGAGGCGCCGACCTCTGCGACGGCGCTCGAATTCGGGAATGACGACACGCTCTTTGTCGCGGATCCTATATCGGGCACGATCTTTGCCTATGATCTGCCCGATGTCGGGACGCCACCGGCCGAGGATCTGGCCTACAACATTCTTGACCTGGACACCGCAGCAGAAGCGGCGCTCGGCGCCGATCCTCGGAGCGTCGTCTACAACGATCTCGCGATCCATCCCGTGACGCGCGATGCGTATGTCTCGGTCAGCTACCGGGCAGGCGGCGCTGAGTTGAGCGCGGTTCTGTCGGTCGCAAAAGACGGGTCGGCCGCGGTTGTGGATCTCGCATCCATTGAGGCGAGCACGTTC
Organism: Pseudomonadota bacterium; assembly: GCA_038749815.1. Taxonomy (GTDB): domain Bacteria; phylum Pseudomonadota; class Alphaproteobacteria; order Rhodobacterales; family Rhodobacteraceae; genus Algicella. The sequence goes on from JBCDHQ010000009.1 coordinate 21,397, forward strand.
GTTCTGGAGGGGACGGCCGATCAGACGGTCTCCTTCTGGCGCGACATTCCGGCCCCGACGCTGACTGTGACGGACCTCGATTATGTCAACGGGGAGCTCTTCGTCTCCGGCATTTCGACGGGGGAGTTTGCGTCGACGCTCCGCCGCGTGCCCTACCCGTTCGGAGACAGCGCCACCTCGACCAGCATCGAGATGTTCCATGCCGCGCATGCCCAAATGGAGACGCGCGCCCCGATCCGCGCCATGACCGTCCTCGACATCGGCGGCACGCCATCTGTCGTGGCAGCCTACACTTGCACTCCGCTGGTCACCGTTCCGGTCGAGGATCTGCAAGATGGTGAGCATATCACGGGCAAGACCATCGCCGAGCTCGGTTACGGCAACACACCGGTCGAGGTTCTGTCTTTTGCGTCCGCCGACATGGAGGGCAATGTCAGCACTTACGTGCTTGTCGTGAACCGGGAGATGGACGCTGATCTGATCAGCATGGAGGCCTTGACCGAAGCGGCGAGCGCGCCGGGTCTGATGGAGCCTGTGCCCTATCTCGGCGCAACCGCGGGCGTTGCGACCACGCCGCTGCCCCTGTCGGGTGTGCTCCACGCTGCGGATCAGGACAACACCTTCATCCTGGCGATGCGGCGCAATCTCGACACCGGCGCCATGGAGCTCGTCTCCTTCCGCAAGGGCGCCTTCTTCCGCCTGAGCGACTTCATCAGCGAGTACAACTTCCCGGATTACGTCTACGCAGACAATGAGTTCGCCCAAGGCACACGCATGTTCCAGAACATGCTGAAGGGCGATGAAGGCTTTCCCGATCAAATGCGCTGACGTGAGCGGGATCTTATCAACTCTGCTGCTGGCCGTTGTGACGGCCAGCGGACCCGTGGCAGCGTGCACCGTGCCGGATCGGGCCGCTGCCGCCGTGGACATCTACCCGACCGCCGAGGAGCTTCCGGCGAACCTCCTTCGGATCTACGTCTATTTCCCCCAACCCATGCAGCCGACTGGCATTCTTGAGCACATCGCTCTCCTCGACGCCCGAGGGGTCGAGGTGCCGGGGGTCTTTCTCAGCAACAGGTACGATCTCTGGTCGCCCGACCGGCGCCGGCTGACAGTTTTGTTCGATCCCGGTCGCGTTAAGACAGGGTTGGCCGCGCATGACGCACTGGGGCGCGCTTTGGAGCCCGGCTCGCGCTACTCGCTGGTTGTGCGCGGCTCCGCCGTGGATGCGCGGGGGTGTCAACTCGGCACCGAAACGGAGCATGCCTTCACCGCGCGGGAGGCCGATATCGATCCCCCGCGCGCGGAGGAGTGGGCGTTGACACGTCCGGCCGCTGGCACCGTCGAGCCCTTCGAGGTCGACCTGGGCAGCCCCCATGACCACGTCTCGCTCGCCTATCGTTTGCGGATTGCGACGGCCGACGGGGATGTTGTCCCCGGCCGGATCAATCTCGGCCCCGGTGAGGAGGTCTGGAGCTTCACGCCAAACGCACCGTGGACATCCGGGACATATGTCCTCCACGTCGACGCGCGGCTCGAGGATCTTGCGGGAAATCGGCCCGGCCTCCTGTTTGACCGTCCCACCACCGCGGCCATCGAGCCAGCGGTTCTCGAACGGGCATGGACACCCCTCCAGAACAACTGAGTCCAACGTTTTGCAGGCTTGGCGTCTCAGCGATCCGCTCGGGGGGGCTGGGTTCAGATCTGCCGCCAGGAGACAGCAGAGCGCGTGACCAGGCGAGGGCATATCCGCCCCCCGCCGCCAGTGCGATACCGAGGCGTACGCTGCTTGGCCCCGTCGTGTAGGCGATCTCCGCCTGCTCTCGTCCCGCGGGGACCCTCTAAGTTGAATCCGCCGCTCAGTGTCGGTGTCTTGTGTCCGTTCGCTGGTTGCGCCGAGACTGATGCCGATCGCATTGATGCCCGGACGAGAGTGGGCAGGGCCAGATCGAAGGACTCGGCGGGCGAGTGACCGCCCTGAGCCAATCATGTGGACCAACAGCGTGGCGCCGCCAAAGCTGTCAAGCGACACCCAGATCGCTTTCCAACCGAGCGCCCTTGATGGATGTGCCGCAGGGCTCGCGAACTTTGCTGTGGCGGAGGTCTTCGCGCCGCGATGTTCAGCGCCTGGACCGGCCGCGAGGCATAAGCAAGTGAAGCAGCCACTGCACTCAGGCGTCACGCACCCAGCATGGACCGTCGGATTGAGAGGACCCTCGACCGGGAGCTGGCGGACACGAATGACGAGGCGAACCTTGCCCAGGTCGGGCGCGACAAGCTCATCCTTGCCGCAACGGCCAAGTGAGCAGCAAAACCCCGATGCAGCGTCGAGGACAACCTAGAACCGGTTTTCACATGCCTCGCAAGATTCCGGGAAACGGGCGCAGTCACCCTGCGTCGAACCGTGCTCAAAACTGGCCTCTGCCGACCGCGCCCAACACTGCCGAAGCGAGGGGCCTAGCCCCCCTGAAGTAGCATTTCCGTTCAAAGTGGAAGGTCGCCCCGGACGTCTCGAGTGGTGGAGCCAAGGGGGATCGAACCCCTGACCTCTTGCATGCCATGCAAGCGCTCTCCCAGCTGAGCTATGGCCCCGATGCCCTTTCGAGGCACAACCCATTACTGCCCGACCACGGTGGGTTCAAGCAAAAAGAGGATCAGTTGTCGTCGTCCTCGTCGGGGACATCCGCGATCTCTTCGAGGGAGACGGAGTCCTCTTCGTCGTCTTCGAGGAGTTCGTTGTCCATATCGACGTCGCCGCCGTCGCCCGCATCATCATCGTCGTCGAGGACGACATCGGCGTCATCCGTTTCGAGCTCGGCATCATCGTCCACCAGCTCGGCACTGTCGGGCTTTTTCACTGCGGTGGACTTTACCGCGAGAGATGAGCGCGATCCCTTGCCGGTGTCCAGGGTCACGACCTCGCCGGTGTAGGGGCTGATGATGGGGTTTTGGTTGAGGTCGTAGAAGCGGCGCCCCGTTGTCGGGCACAGACGCTTCACGCCCCATTCATCTTTGGGCATGCTTTCTCTCTCACGTTGTGTTTCCACGGATTGGACCCACTTGCACAGCCGATCGGCCTTGTCAAAACCTTTGATCGGCCCCTTTTCGGCCGGCTTGTGTGCTTATGCATACAATGGCACATATGCGCGCTTGATGCACTGCAGCAGGGGCGCTACACCGATGGGACGCATCCGGGACGACAAGGAACGAGTATGCTCTACCACGCCTACGAGATGACCCACGCCGCCATCAGCCCGATGCGAACAGCGATACGGATGAGCCACGAGATGCTCACCAACCCGCTGAATCCGTTTGCAAACACAGTTGGTGCGAGAACGAGTGCCGCCGCCTGCGAGATGTTTATCTCTGCCACGCGGCGCTACGGAAAGCCGGAATTTGGGATTGACGAGACGATCGTCGACAACCTCGCCACGCCGGTGCGAGAGCAGATCGTCTACGATCTGCCGTTTTGCAGACTTCTCCACTTTTGCCGGGATGGAGATCACGTGGCGCGGCGCAACGACCCCAAAGTGCTGATCATCGCCCCATTGTCGGGCCACTACGCGACGTTGTTGCGGGGAACTGTGCAGGCGATGCTGCCGTCCCACGACGTCTACATCACGGATTGGGTGGATGCGCGCGACGTGCCGCTGATCAGCGGGCGCTTCGATCTCGACGATTACACGGACTATCTGATCGAGTTTTGCCAATTCCTGGCGGAGGACGGCGAGCGTCCCGCGGTTATGGCCGTCTGTCAGCCGGGCGTTCCGATGATGGTTGCGGCGGCGCTGATGGCGATGGACGATGACCCGGCACGGCCGGCCTCCGTCACGCTGATGGGCTCACCCATCGACACGGCGCGGAACCCGAAACAGCCGAACGAGCTGGCCACCTCACGGCCGCTGTCCTGGTTTGAGACCAATGTGGTCGTGCGCGTTCCCTGGCCCAACAAGGGCTTTCTGCGACGGGTCTATCCGGGCTTTCTGCAGCTCGCCGGGTTCATGTCGATGAACCTCGACCGGCACCGCGATGCACACGTGACCCAGTTTCGCAATCTCGTCCGGGGCGATGGTGACAGCGCCGCTGCGCACCGCCGGTTCTACGACGAGTACATGGCGGTCATGGACCTGACGGCCGAGTTCTACCTTCAGACAATTGAGCGGGTGTTCCAGAAACGCTTGCTCGCCACGGGCGGATACAAGCACCGGGGGCGCGCCATCAAGACAGACGCGATCACGGATGTCGCGGTCATGGGCATCGAGGGTGAGCGCGACGACATCACGGGGCTTGGCCAGACGACAGCGGCCCTCGATCTTCTGCCCAACCTCCCGGAGGAGAAGAAAGTGGCCTATGTGCAGGAGAAGGTCGGCCATTACGGTGTCTTCAACGGGTCCCGCTGGCGGAGCGAGATCCAGCCCCGCATCGCGCGCTTCATCGCAGAGAACCGCGCCGCCATCGGCTGACAAGAGGTGGGGGAGCGGCTGCGGATTGGGGATCCGCCGATCGAAATCACTGTCAGGCGCCACAGCAAAGCGCGCCGCCTGACCTTGCGTGTGGCCCACGCAACCGCTGAGGTCGTGCTGACGGCACCAACGCGGACACCGATGGCAGCACTCGAGCGTTTTGCGGACAGTCGGCTTGGCTGGGTTCGCTCATGCTTGGCCAAACGGCCATCCGTCGTGTCGATTGAGCCGGGTGCAGTCCTTCCCGTTGGGGGGGAGCCTGTGACACTCGCGCAGGGGCGTGGACGCACTGCGCTCCGCGCGGGCAATCGGCTGTTCGTTCCCGGCGAAGGCGCGCGGTACAGCTCTAAGGTCAAGGCCTGGGTGATTGACGAGGCCCGCGCTGCCGTGACGGAGGCCGCGGACCGGTACGCCGATCGTCTCGGGCGACCGTACACAGCGATCACGCTCCGCGATCCACGCTCGCGTTGGGGCTCCTGCTCGTCCGAGGGCCGGCTGATGTTCAGCTGGCGGCTTCTCTTTGCGCCGCCGGTTGTCCTTGACTATGTGGCCGCCCACGAAGTGGCCCATCTGGTCGAACTGAACCACTCACCGCGATACTGGGCGCTGCTGAACGATCTCTTTGACGGCGTCGATGAGGGCCAGCGCTGGCTGCGGAGCGATGACGCAGCGCAGCTCCACCGCTATCAGTTCTGAGCGACCGTCGTGGCGGCAGCCGGGGCGGTGAAGAAATTGCCGTGGATCCAGACACGACGGTCCTGCAAGGGATCGACCACCTCGTGCCAGATCCCATTCTGCTGGCCCGTCACGATCAGTGCGTCCCCTTGGGCCGCCCGCCCAGCGATCGCAAAGCCCGTTCCCGGACCGTCACGCAGGTTGACCGTCCGTCCGGTCACAGTCCCCCGCGGACGGCGATCCTCAGCTTTGAAGCTCGGCGTCGTGTCGATGCCGGCTGACGTGAACACAACCTCCTCCAGAACGGCGCTCGGAAACTCCGTCGCGGCACGGCTGGGAAGGAGGGGTTGCACCACGTCCGCGCGCGCCGCCAGGGGCGGGTCCGCGAGAACCGGGTCCTCCGGCGTGTCGAGCCCGACCAACAGGCATGCGCCGCAAAACGCTGTCGCGGTCACGTAGCTGATAAAGTTCGACACGAAGTCTGACATCACGATTCCATTCTACGGTGTCACGATCATACCAGCAGAGACGAAAACGTCTCCAACTGAACCGGGTGCTTTCTCTGTTTTTTCTACCAGTACCGTTAACCATCGATTTCGGCGGGAGTGTGACTGCCCTTCACGTTATGCGTGGATTGCACCGTCGCCGCAGGCGAGCGCCGCCTCGCGCATCGCCTCCGAGAAGGTCGGATGTGCATGGCACGTGCGGGCCAAATCCTCAGCGGCTGCCCCGAACTCCATCGCGACACAGACCTCGTGGATCAGATCACCGGCCATTGGGCCGATGACATGAGCGCCGAGTATCCGGTCGGTGTCCTTGTCCGCCAGTATCTTGACGAAACCGTCTCCCGCGAAGTGCGACTTGGCCCGCGCGTTGCCTTGGAACGAGAACTTGCCGACCTTGTAGTTGCGGCCCTGCGCCTTCAAGGCCTCTTCGGTCAGACCCACCGCGGCGACTTCGGGGCTCGTGTAGATCACCGAGGGGATGACGTCGTAGTTCACATGCCCCTTTTGTCCGGCGATCGATTCGGCGACGGCCATGCCCTCATCCTCGGCCTTATGTGCAAGCATCGGGCCCGCGACGACGTCGCCGATCGCCCAGATCCCCACGATGTTGGTCTTGAGATGGCCGTCGGTCACCACCTGGCCCCGCTCGGTCATCTCCACCCCTACCGTCTCAAGGCCGAGCCCCTGGGTGAAGGGCCGGCGTCCGGTCGCCACGAGAACGACATCGGCCTCAAGTGAGGCGCTGCTGTCATCGGAGCGGCGCGTGTAGTTCACCGTCAGGGCATCGCCTGTCTCAACCCCCTGGACGGCGGCGCCGAGAATGAACTCGATCCCTTGCTTTTGCATCGTTTTCTGGAACGCACGCTGGATCTCGGCATCCATCCCCGGGGTGACATGGTCGAGAAACTCGATCGCCGTCACCTTGGAACCGAGGCGCGCGAACACGGATCCCATCTCGAGCCCGATCACACCAGCGCCGATCACGACCATCCGCTCGGGAACCTCCTTGAGGGTGAGCGCGCCGGTCGAGGTCACGATCCGCTCCTCATCGATCTCGACGCCGCGGAGCGGCGAGGGTTCGGAGCCTGTGGCAATCACGATGTGCTTGGCCTCATGCACCTCGCCCGCCACCTCAACCTTGCCCGCGGCGACGACTGTGCCGGCGCCCTTCAGCCAATCGACCTTGTTCTTCTTGAACAGGAACTCGATGCCCTTGGTGTTGCTGTCGACCGAGGACTGCTTGTAGGCCATCATCTTTGGCAGATCGACGGTCGGCTTCTCTGCGACAATCCCCATCGTGTCAAAATGGGTGCGCGCCTCATGGTAGAGTTCTGAGGCGTGGAGGAGCGCCTTCGACGGGATGCAGCCGATGTTGAGGCAGGTGCCGCCAAGTGTCTCGCGCTTTTCGACGCAGGCGGTCTTGAGCCCCAACTGCGCGCATCGGATCGCACACACATACCCGCCCGGTCCGCCGCCGATCACGATCACGTCGTAGCTGCTCATCTTTCTCTCCTCATGCGCAGTGTTCACCCTGCCGCAATTGGCGCCAGAGCCCGCACGGTTTCGCTTCATTCCCTAGCTATAGTCTTCAACGGTGAAGCGGTAGGGGGGCGACGATGAAGCGTGTGTTGACGGTTGTTGCGGCTCTCGCGGTTGCCTCTGTGGTCGCCTCGGTCGCGCGTCACGCAGAGCGCGCGGCCGCCGTGCTCGCATCGGAACCGGTCGCTGTGCATAGCGCCGCCGCTGGCCGGTCAGACGTGCAACACGACAGCGTGCGGGCCAGCCCGTAACCCGACGGATCCGGAGCCGCGCCCGACACCGCCTCTCTCGGCGGGCGGCGCAGAGCGGCGTCCGCGCCAATCGCCGCGCTAAAGGTCCATCAAGAGCCGGCGCGGATCTTCGAGGGCTTCTTTGACGCGGACGAGGAATGTCACAGCGCCTTTGCCGTCCACAATCCTGTGGTCATAGCTGAGCGCGAGATACATCATCGGTCTGACCACGACCTGACCCTTCTCGACCATCGGCCGGTCCTGGATTTTGTGCATCCCGAGAATGCCCGATTGCGGCGGGTTCAAGATCGGGGAGCTCATCAGGGAGCCGTAGACGCCTCCGTTCGAGATCGTGAAGGAGCCGCCCTGCATCTCGGCCATCGAGAGCTTCCCGTCGCGGGCGCGTTGGCCGAGCTCGTTGATCTTCTTCTCGATCGCCGCAAAGCCCATTTGGTCGGCGTCGCGCACCACCGGCACGACGAGGCCCGTCGGTGTGCCGACCGCGATGCCCATATGGACGAAGTTCTTGTAGACGATCTCGGTCCCGTCGATCTCGGCATTGACCTCCGGCACCTCGCGGAGCGCGTGACAGCAGGCCTTGGTGAAGAACGACATAAAGCCGAGCTTCACGCCGTGCTTTTTGAGGAAGAGGTCCTTGTACTCGTTGCGCAGCCCCATGATGCCGCCCATGTCCACCTCGTTGTAGGTGGTGAGCATGGCGGCTGTGTTCTGTGCATCCTTGAGGCGGCGGGCGATGGTCTGGCGCAGGCGGGTCATCTTGACCCGCTCCTCGCGCGCGGCATCGGCCTGGTTGATCGGGCCGCGCGGCACGGCCGCCGGGGCCGGCGCACTCACCGGCGTCGGCGCGGGCTGGAGTGCGGCCTTCAGCACGTCCTCTTTCATCACACGTCCGTCGCGTCCGGTGCCCGTGACCTGGTCCGAGGTCAGGCCCTTTTCGGCCATCAGTTTCTTGGCGGACGGCGCATCCTCCACGTCGCGGCTTGAGGAGGCGCTCGGGGCAGGGGGCGGAGCGGTCTGCGCTGGGGCCGCGGCTGCGCCCGCGCCCGCCGAGATCACCGCAAGCTTGCCGCCGGCCTCGACCGTCACGCCGTCGGCGGCAACGATCTCGACCAATGTGCCGGTTGCGGGGGCAGGGACCTCAACCGAGACCTTGTCGGTTTCGAGCTCGCAGAGCATTTCATCTGCCGCGACGCTGTCGCCCACCTTCTTAAACCAGGTCGAGACGGTGGCCTCCGTGACACTCTCGCCCAGGGCTGGCACCATCACATCGACCGAGGCAGCCGCTGGCGCCGGCTCTGCGGCAGCAGGCGCGGCCGGCGCGGGCGCGGCGCCGTTCGCCGCGGCGGCCGCCCCCTCAGTCACTGTGGCCAGAAGCGCATCGACACCGACGGTTGCCCCCTCCGCGGCGACGATCTCGCTCAAGGTGCCGCTGACCGAGGACGGAACCTCGACGGTCACTTTGTCCGTCTCGAGCTCGCAGAGCATTTCGTCGACCGCCACAGCCTCGCCCGGCTTCTTGAACCAGGTCGCCACCGTCGCCTCGGTCACGCTCTCGCCGAGGGTCGGTACTCTGATCTCTGCCATCAGTCCTTTTCTCCGGTCAGTGCATCGGCCACCAGGGCGTCCTGCTGCTGCTTGTGCGATTTTGCAAGCCCCGTTGCGGGCGAAGCGGCGGCCGGGCGCCCGGCAAAGGCCGGGCGGCGCCACTTCGACTTGAGCCGGCCGAGCACCCACTCGATGTTGGGCTCGACGAAGAACCAGGCGCCCTGGTTCTTCGGCTCTTCCTGACACCAGACGATCTCAGCCTCGGGGAAGCGGCGGAGCTCCGCGACGAGGCTTTGGGCTGGGAACGGATAGAACTGCTCCAGCCGGAGGAGGTAGACATCGTCGAAGCCCTGCGCGTCGCGCGCTTCGAGAAGGTCGTAGTAGACCTTGCCAGAGCAGATCACCACGCGCCGGATTGCGTCGTCGGACTTCAGGGTCACGTCCGACGAGCCGAACTGCGCATCGTCCCAGAGGACGCGGTGGAAAGAGGAGCCTGTCGCCATCTCCTCGAGCGTCGAGACCGCCTTTTTGTGACGCAGGATTGATTTCGGCGTCATCATAATCAGGGGTTTCCGGAACGTCCGGTGGAGCTGGCGCCGCAGAATGTGGAAGTAGTTCGCGGGCGTCGTGCAGTTCGCGACGATCCAGTTGTCCTCGGCGCTCATCTGCAGGAAGCGCTCCAGGCGGGCGGAGGAGTGCTCAGGCCCCTGACCCTCGAACCCGTGGGGGAGGAGGCAGACGAGGCCCGACATCCGGAGCCACTTCTTTTCCCCCGACGAGATGAACTGGTCGAACATGATCTGCGCGCCGTTCGCAAAGTCCCCGAACTGCGCCTCCCACATGGTGAGCGCGTTTGGCTCGGCGAGTGTGTAGCCATATTCGAAGCCGAGCACGGCGTACTCCGACAGCATCGAATCGACCACTTCGTAGGTCGCCTGGTCGGAGCGGATGTGGTTGAGCGGCAGATACCGCTCCTCCGTTTCCTGATCGATGATGCCGGAATGGCGCTGGCTGAACGTGCCCCGGGTCGAATCCTGGCCGGAAAGGCGGACAGGGTAGCCCTCCGCGAGGAGGCTGCCGAAGGCGAGGGCCTCGGCCGTCGCCCAGTCGATGCCCGTCCCGCTCTCGATCATCCCGCGCTTGGCCTCGAGGATCCGCTCCACCGTGCGGTGCGGCTTGAAGCCTTCGGGCACGCGGCCGAGTGCGGCGCCGACCTCCTTGAGAAGGTCGAGCTCAACCGCCGTTTTGCCGCGCTGGTAGTTCTCGCCCTGCTTGTCCAGATGGCTCCAACGCCCGTCGAGCCAGTCCGCCTTGTTCGGGCGGAACTCCTTCCCTGCTTCGAACTCCTCGTTCAAATGTGCCTGGAACGCCGCTTTGGCGTCCTCGATTTCCCCCTCGGGGATCAGTCCATCCTTCACGAGGCGCTCGGTGTAGATCTGGAGCGTCGTCTTGTGCGACTTGATCAGCTTGTACATCGTGGGCTGCGTGAACATCGGCTCGTCGCCCTCGTTGTGGCCGAAGCGCCGATAGCAGAACATGTCGAGGACGACATCCTTGCCGAACTTCTGACGGAACTCGATCGCGACTTTGGCCGCGTGGACCACGGCCTCCGGATCGTCACCGTTCACATGGAAGATCGGCGCCTCCACCATCAGCGCGATGTCGGTCGGGTAGGGGGAGGAGCGGGAGTTGTGGGGGCTCGTGGTGAAGCCGATCTGGTTGTTCACGATCAGGTGGATCGTGCCGCCGGTTTTGTGGCCTTTGAGGCCGGAGAGGCCAAAGCACTCGGCCACGACGCCCTGTCCCGCGAAGGCCGCGTCGCCGTGGAGGAGGACCGGCAGCACTGCCGTGCGCTCCTGATCTTCGAGCTGGTTCTGCTTGGCGCGCACTTTGCCGAGGACGACGGGGTTCACCGCCTCAAGATGGCTCGGGTTGGCGGTCAGCGACAGGTGGACGACGTTGCCGTCGAAGCTCCGGTCGGAGGAGGCCCCGAGGTGGTACTTCACATCGCCCGAGCCGTCGACATCCTCGGGCTTGAAGCTGCCGCCCTGGAACTCGTTGAAGATCGCCTTGTAGGGCTTGCCCATGACGTTGGCGAGCACAGAGAGCCGCCCGCGATGCGGCATGCCGATGACGATGTCTTTGACGCCGAGGCTGCCGCCCCGCTTGATGATCTGTTCCATCGCGGGGATCAGCGCCTCGCCCCCGTCGAGGCCGAAGCGCTTGGTGCCGGTGTATTTGACGTGGAGGAACTTCTCGAAGCCTTCAGCCTCAACCAGTTTGTTGAGAATTGCCTTCCGGCCTTCGCGCGTGAAGGCGATCTCCTTGCCGTAGCCTTCAATCCGCTCCTTGAGCCATGCGGCTTCCTCCGGGTTCGAGATGTGCATGTACTGAAGCGCGAACGTGCCGCAATAGGTCCGCTTCAGGATCGCCACGATCTCGCGCATCGATGCCGTCTGGAGACCAAGGACCATATCGATGAAGATCGGCCGGTCCATATCGGCCTCGGTGAAGCCGTAGGACCCCGGGTCGAGCTCGGGGTGAGACCTCTGCTCCGCCATCCCAAGCGGGTCGAGGTCCGCGGCGAGGTGTCCTCGGATCCGGTAGGCGCGGATGATCATCAACGCGCGGAGCGAGTCCGTCACCGCCCGCTGCACTTGTGTCTCGGAGAGCGTCACGCCGCTGTCGGCCGCCTTTTTGGCGACCTTCTCCTTGACCGCGGTTACCGGATCCTCGCCCCACTGCCCGTCGAGCGCTGCGGTCAGGTCATCGGAGGGTTGCGGCGGCCAGTCGGTGCGCGCCCAGGAGGGGCCGGCGGCCTCGGCCCGCACGTCGCGGCTGTCATCGGCGAGCGCCTCGAAGAACTCCCGCCAGCTGGCGTCGACCGCCGCCGGGTCCTGGGCGAAGCGGGCATAGAGCTGCTCCACATACTCGGCATTGTGACCTTGCAGG
>JBCDHQ010000010.1:0-31484 GCA_038749815.1 Pseudomonadota bacterium
CAGTCATAACAGAGGTTTGAGGTGAGGTCGTCATGGACCTTCGGGGCGCCGGCCTCAATGGCGGCCTTCATGTCGATGACGGCCGGCAGCTCTTCGATGTCGATGTCGATCGCTGCGGCCGCGTCGCGGGCCTCCGCAAGGCTCTCGGCCACCACGGCGGCAATCGGGTCGCCGACATGGCGCACTTTTCCTTGTGCGAGAACCGGATGCGGAGGCTCCTGCATCGGCTGTCCATGCCGGTCCGTCACCTGCCAGCCGCATGGCAGACCGCCGACGCCCTCGAAATCGGCGCCGGTGAAAATCCGGACCACACCGGGCATCCCTGCGGCTTCGGACGTGTCGATCGAGCGGATCCGCCCGTGTGCAACGTCGGACCTTAGAAAGTGAACATAGGTCTGGCCGTGGACAGTGATGTCGTCGGTGTACTGACCCTTGCCGGTGAGAAACCGGACGTCCTCGCGCCGTTTCGGGCTGGCGCCGATCCCGTGATCTTTGGGCATTAGCTGGCTCCCTTACATGTTGGGCGCAGGGACGTGGGTCGGGCGCTCTTGGCCGCTGGCCAAGTCGCCCCGCCCCCCGTCCCCGGCGCAGAGTTTATTCCGCAGCGAGGGGCTGCAGTTGGGCGGCGGCCGCCTGGATCGCCTTGACGATGTTGTGATAGCCGGTGCACCGGCAGAGGTTGCCTTCGAGATACGCCCGGATTTCAGCCTCGGTGGGGCTTGGGTTCTGGGCGAGGAGGTCAGCTGCGATCATGACCATTCCGGGGGTGCAGAACCCGCACTGGAGGCCGTGATGTTCCTGAAAGGCGGCCTGGATCACGCCGAGGCTGCCATCGGGGTTGCTCATGCCCTCGATCGTGCGGATCTCAGCGCCTTGGGCATCGGCCGCGAGGACGGAGCACGCTTTGACCGATTCGCCGTTCAGATGGATCACGCACGCCCCGCATTGCGAGGTGTCGCAGCCAATATGCGTGCCTGTGAGGCGCAAATCCTCGCGCAGAAAGTCGGACAGGAGGCGGCGCCCCTCCACTTGGCCCGACACGCTCCGGCCGTTCACGACCATGGTGACGTCATGCATCTTGTGTGCTCCCTGAGTCTGATTTTGATACGAGCCGCTTCAGCCAGCCCTTTTTCTTTTCCTCAGGCGGTCCATCGGCCACCTCGGGTTCCCCCTCGATCGCAATCTGGAACCGCTCGAAAAACTGGTCCGCCATCTTGCGGGCGAAGCCATCGATGATCCGTCCGCCGAGCTGAGCGAGTTTGCCGCCCACTTTGGCCTCGACATCGTAGGTAAGTTGCGTCCCCCCCTCGACATCGGCGAGCGCCACTTTGGCACCGCCTTTGGCAAAGCCCGCGGCGCCGCCCTTTCCCTCGCCGGAGAGGGTCACGCTCTCGCCCTCGACCCGGTCGGAGAGGGTGACGCCGCCTTTGAACGTTGCCTTCACTGGGCCGACCTTCTGGACGACTGTTGCCTGGAACCCGTCCTCCGCGCTGCCGGTCATCTCCTGGCAACCTGGGACGCAGGCCTTCAAGACTTCCGCATCAAGGAGCGCCTCCCAGACGGTCTCGCGCGGGGCGGCGATCACGCGCGTGCCCGACATGTTCATAGTGTGGCCTCCCTTTTCACCCCGATGGTCGGCGTGCCGTAGATCCCCGTCCATGCGACCAAAGGCGCAGTCTCAACGCTGTGGCGGATGGAAGCTGAGGCCGTGCGCGGCATAGATCGCCTCGATCCTTCCATCCCGTAGAGCATAGCTGATGGCATCATCGACAGAATACGCAAGAGGGCGATAGGCGAAGTGCACGCCGAGACCCACGGTCCAAGCGCTTCGCGCGAGGCCCGGCAGTGGCGGCGCGTGCACAGCGATCCCATCCTCCGCGCCCGCTTCGAGCTGGCTGATGGGCGCCATCGCCGCGTTGACCTCCCCCGCGCGGAGCGCCGCCATCGCGGCGCCCGCATTCTCCATGCGACGGATGTTCGGCACCATGGCGCCGCCGAGGAGCGAGGACAGGTAGAAATCTGAAATCGAGTCGTTCTCGACCGCGACTGTGTCGAAGCGGAAAAAGGCCGGCACAGGCGGGCTTTCTGGATAGGCGTCGGTGCGATAGGCGATGCCGAGCCGCTCCTCCACGTATTGACCCGTGAAGACCACTTGCTCCACCCGGCAGGCGAATTCGCTGTCATAGGGCACCCGGAGCATCACGTTCGAGACCGCGCCGCCGACAATCGGGCCGCGCCAGAGCGTGTTGCGGAGATCCGCATCGAGCGTCTCGCCGGCCGCCGTAAAGCGGAACCGCGCCTCAACGCCAAGGTCCTCGGCGATGAGCCTGCCGATGTCGATGTCGAGCCCCATGGGCTTGCCGCCGGCCTCCCAGGAGTAGGGCGGGAAGTCCTCGTAGACGGCGAACGTGATGAACCCCCGCTCCTGGATCGTGTCGAGGTCCTGGCCGACGATGTCGCGGCTCGCGTTCTGAGGTTTGGGCTGCGGAATGTGATCCTCGCAGCGGGCGAACGCGGTGCCCGCTGCGAGGATCAGGGCCAAGCCCGCGAGGAGAAGGGTCCGCATCACTGCGCGGCGGAAAGACCAATTGTCAGCGTCTCGGCTGCCGCCTTGTAGGCCGAAGCCGAGCCGTCGAGGAGACGCGCCGCGCGAAAGGCCACGCTGTCGGCCACGGGCGCGCCGGAGCCGGTCTCGACTTCGCTCGCGATCGCGGAGAGCTCCGCCTTCAGCGCGACGTCGTCGGCCGGTGCGCCGCTCTCGGCGGCGGCCGCCAGCGTGTCACGGATCTCTTTCAACCGGTCCTGATGGTCATCCAGTTCGCCCTCATCGGGGCGGGTCTCGACATACGTGCGGATCGCCCAGGCGGCCTTTTGGCCCAGCAGCTCGCCAAAGGCCGGCATTTTTGTCGTGCCGCCTTGGGTGTAGCCATGTCGGAACCGCTCAACATACCACTCGTCGCCATACTCTTCGGCCTCAAGATAGCGCAGGTCCGGTGCCAGCCCGCCGGACACCCCGCCGAGGCCGTGGCACCTGGCACAGTTCTGGTTGTAGCCCGAGGCGCCAATGTCGATCGCGGCCTGCCAGACGTCCTCGCCCAGGTTGCGATAGGGATTCTCGATCAGCCACTCCTCGTCCAAGTCCGGCAGCGCATCGGTGTTGACCGGTTGCGGCGCGACATCGCCGTGCGCGTGTACGAGGGCGGCGCTGAGCCCCAGGAGAGCGGCGGCGAGCGAAAGGCGACCGAGAGCCATGGCATGTTCCTCCGGGATCAAGAGTGTTGCCTTTGGTCTAACGGCAGCGCGTGTCGGCCGCCTATTCGACTTTGGTACGCACCGGGACTTTGGTCGGATTGGAGGGCCTGCGCCGCGCTTGGTAGCGTTCTCAGCAAGGGAGGACCAAGAAATGCGCGCAACTCATGCCGCGCTGCTCGCGCTCAGTCTCGCGACGGGAGCGATGGCAGACGTGTCGGTCGACATTCAGTACATCCGCCAGATCGTTGAGGCGCCCCCGACACTGTCAAACCTCGACGCGCCGCCCGAGGATTTGGGTGTGATGGGCGCGATGCTCGGGGTGGCCGACAACGAGACGACGGGTCGGTTTCTCGGCCAGACCTACAGCCTGACAGTTGTTGACGTGCCGCTCGACGGGGATCCCCTCGCCGCGGCGCGCGCTGCGCTTTCAGAGAGCCCATACCTCGTCCTTGACGCACCCGCGACGACAGTTCTGGCGATTGCCGATCTGCCCGAAGCGGCGGGCGCTCTCCTTTTCAACGCGGGCGCGCCGGATCCTGCCCTCCGCGACGATGCGTGCCGGGCCAACCTGCTCCACACCGCGCCGTCGACCGCGATGCGGGCCGACGCACTGATGCAGTTCTTCGTTGCCCGCCGTTGGGAGGAGTTGGCGCTGGTCCAAGGCAGCCACCCGCGCGACCGCGCTTTCGCACGCGCGCTGACCCAGTCTGCCGACAAGTTCGGCCTCCGCATTCGCGCCACCAAGGACTGGGTCTTTGACGCGGATATGCGCCGGAACGCCTCTCAGGAAGTGCCGCTGTTCACCCAGGACCTGCCGCGCCACGATGTTCTGCTGATCGCAGATGAGATTGCCGATTTTGGCCGCTACATCGCCTACAACACCTGGGAGCCGGTGCCTGTGGCCGGGTCGGAGGGCCTCATGCCGGTCGCCTGGGCGCCGGTGGTGGAGCAATGGGGCGCGGCCCAACTCCAGGGACGGTTCGAAGAGACCGCGGACCGCGACATGGCCCCCCTCGACTATGCCGCCTGGGCGGCCGTGCGCACCATTGGCGAAGCCGTCACGCGGACGAGTTCCGATGATGCCGCAACCCTCCGGGCCTTCATCCTCTCGGATGCGTTCGAACTTGCGGGGTTCAAAGGCCGGCCGTTGACCTATCGCGGCTGGAACGGGCAGCTCCGCCAGCCGATCCCGCTCGTCACGGAGCGCGCCGTCGTCGCCTCCGCGCCGCTCGAAGGGTTTTTGCACCGAACAACCGAGCTCGACACGCTTGGGCTCGACGCGCCCGAAACCGCCTGCACCGCTTTTGAGGAGTGATCCATGCTGCGCCTGACCACCGCCCTCGCCATTCTCGCCGCCCCGGCCTTCGGCGCCGGCGAGATCTGGATCTCGAATGAAAAGGACGACACGCTCTCGGTGATCGACATCGCGACACTCGAGGTCGTCCGCACCATCGCCGTCGGAGAGCGTCCGCGGGGGATCACGTTCGCCAAGGACCACTCCGTCCTCTACATCTGCGCCTCCGACAGCGACACAGTGCAGGTCATGGACCCAGAGAGTGGCGAGATCCTCCACGAGCTGCCCTCAGGCGAAGACCCCGAGCAGTTTGTCCTGCACCCCGACAACCGCCACCTCTACATCGCAAATGAGGACGACGCGATCACCACCGTTGTCGACACCGAGACCCGCAAGGTCGTGGCCCAGATCGACGTTGGGATCGAGCCGGAGGGGATGGCCGTCTCGCCCGATGGCACCATTGCCATCACGACCTCCGAGACGACCAACATGGCGCACTGGATCGACACCGAGACGCAAAAGCTCTTCGCCAACACGCTGGTCGACAGCCGGCCACGCCACGCTGAGTTCGTGAAGGACGGCTCCGAGCTCTGGGTCTCGTCCGAGATCGGCGGCACGATCACGGTCTTCGATGTCGCAACGCAAGCGGAGATCTCCAAGATTGAGTTCGACGTCCAAGGTGTCCACCCGGACCGCGTCCAGCCCGTTGGGTTTGAGTTGTCGGCAGGCGACACGCACGCCTTCGTGGCCCTCGGCCCGTCAAACCATGTGGCCGTCGTCAACGCCGAGACCTATGAGGTCGAGGAGTACATCCTGGTGGGCCGCCGGGTCTGGCACATGGATTTCAACGCTGATCGGTCGCTTCTCTTCACCACAAACGGCGTTTCGGGCGACGTGACGGTGATCGACGTCGCCGCCCGCGAGGCGATCAAATCGATCAAAGTCGGCCGCTTCCCCTGGGGCGCCGCATTCCGCCCGTGACGCCCCCCTCCGGCACGGTGCGCAAAATCGACCCAAACAACCTTCTAGGGAGACCATCAAGATGACCCGAACCGCCCTTCTCATACCGCTGATGGCGACACTGGCATTCGCCCCGCCGGCGCTCTCTGACGATGACGACGACGACGGTTTCGGCCTTGCCGGCATCCTCTCGGCCTCCAACAAGGAGGACCTTCCCCCGGTTCTGCTCGGGGCAGGCATCCCCCTCTCGGAGGAGCCCTGGGCGCTCAAATCCGGAACGTATTACGAGTTCGAGATCCAAGGCGACGGCAGCCAGGAACTGGCGCTGATCGGCCCGGAGTTCTTCCGCGCCATCTGGATCGACGAGATCGTCGTCGAGGGGCTTGAGATCCGGCCCTTGGGCCTCGATTCGATCGAGTTCGACGAGGCCGGAGAAATGGAGATCGGCTTTCTCGCGATCAAGCCAGGCACCTATTACATGAAGATCCCGGGCTCCACCGGCGAGACGCAGCGCCTGGAAATCACCATCGAATGAGCCTTCGGGTCGAGGGGCTGAGCTACCGGTTCGGGTCGAAGCAGGCGCTCGATGGGGTGTCGTTCGACATTGAGACCGGGTTTTGCGCGCTCCTCGGCCCGAACGGCGCCGGAAAGTCGACGCTCTTTGCGCTTCTGACCCGCCTCTACACTGCGCCCGCGGGAAAAATCGAGATTGCTTGCCACAGTCTGAGCGCCGCGCCCCTCGCCGCCCTGTCCCGGATCGGCGTCGTGTTTCAGGCGGCGACGCTCGACCTCGACCTGACAGTGCGGCGGAACCTGCTCTACTTCGCGGCGCTCCATGGTCTCTCCGGGCGCGAGGCGTCCCTGCGATCCGCAGCCGCCCTCGAAAAACTGGATATGGCGGAGCGCGCGGATGAGCGGGTGCGCGATCTGAACGGAGGCCACAGGCGCCGGACGGAGATCGCGCGCGCGCTCCTCCACCGCCCGTCCGTCCTGCTCCTCGATGAGCCGACAGTGGGTCTCGATGCCGCGAGCCGGGCGGCCATCACGCACCATGTTCATGCTTTGGCAGCGGAGGGTCTGACAGTCCTTTGGGCGACCCATCTGACCGACGAGGTCAGACCCGAGGACCGGCTCATCATCCTCCACCAGGGTCGGATCCTCGACGACGGACTGGCCGGCAGCATCACCGATGGCGCAGATCTGAAGGACGTGTTCCTCGCCCGGACCCGGGCGGTCGCGTGAAAGGCGCAGGCGCCGTGCAGACCCTCGGCCGCGCGCCGTGACTTTGGCGTGGCTCGTCGCGCTTCGCGCCATCATCCACCGCGAAGCGCTCCGCTTCTTTCAGCAGCGGGGACGGTTCGTCTCCGCGCTCGTCCGACCGCTCGTCTGGTTGATCGTCTTTGCATCGGGCTTTCGCGCCGCGCTCGGCCTCTCGATCACACCGCCCTATGAGACCTACATCCGGTACGAGACCTATATCGTGCCGGGACTGCTCGGCATCATCCTCCTGTTCAACGGCATGCAGTCGTCGCTGAGCCTCGTCTATGACCGCGAAATGGGCTCGATGCGGCTCCTTCTGACGGCACCGCTTCCCAGGTGGTGGCTTCTGACGTGCAAACTCCTCGCCGGTGTCACGATCTCGATCCTTCAATGCTACGCGTTCCTGGCCATCGCAGCGCTTTATGGGATCCGGATGCCGCTTGGCGGCTATCTCGCGGCGCTGCCGGCGCTCCTCCTCGGTGGACTGATGCTCGGCGCGATGGGCCTCGCGCTCTCATCGCTGATCAAGCAGCTCGAGAACTTCGCAGGCGTGATGAACTTCGTGATCTTCCCGATGTTCTTTCTGTCCACGGCCCTCTATCCGCTCTGGAAGATGGCGGAGAGCTCCGAGCTCCTGCGCGACATCTGCGCGCTCAACCCGTTCACCCATGCCGTCGAGACAATCCGCTTCGCGCTCTACCTCGAGGTCAACGTCGGCGCAGCGCTCTGGACGCTCGTTGCGGCGCTGGTGTTCATGGGTCTCTCGATTTGGGGCTACGATCCGGCCCGCGGCATGATCCGGCGACGGGAGAGCTAGCGGGGCACCGTGGCCAAGTGGACGTAGGTTGCCCTGTTCCGCCGCTCTGCAGCGATGCGGGCGGGGGCGCCTGCGAGGTGGACGATGCGGGAGGCGAGCTTCTCTGCTTCTTCTTCAACATGCGTGACGAGGACACTCGCCACCCGCCGCCGTGTCCTGAGCCGCGCAAAGAGGCGCATCATGTCATCGGCGGTCGCCGGGTCGAGCGAGACAAAGGGCTCATCCAGCAGCAGAAGGTCCGGCTCGCGCGCAAAGGCCCGCGCGAGCGAGAGGCGTCGCTGCTGGCCGAGGGACAGTTGATCCGGGTAGCGCTCTTCGAGGCCGTCCAGGCCCACCTCCGCGAGCGCGTCGAGCGCGGCATCGCGGGAGATCCGCGCCGTCAGCATCAGGTTCTCGGCGACGCGCCGCCAGCGCAGGAGCGTCGGCTCCTGGAAGACCATCGCGACCGTGCCCGAACATGTGAGGCGGCCGCGAAAGCCGGTCTCGAGCCCGGCAAGGATGCGAAGGAGCGTGGACTTGCCGACGCCGGACCGACCGGTGACCGCAAGCGTTTCGCCGGCGGCCAGGCTCAAGTCGATCTCACCGAGGATCGCACGGCCGCCGAGCGCTGCGGATTTGAGCTCCAGCCGGCAGACGGGTGCCGACATGAGGCGGTGCATGTCAGCTCGCCGGCTCGAGGAACACGCCCTCCGGCAGCGCCTCTGCCGCGCCAAGGAGATCCGGTCCGCCGAGGCTCCGCATCAGGCGGAGCATCCGGTCCGCAGCCGCCTCATCCACCGGCCCGGCGTCCGGGATGCCGGCGCGAAAGCCCGCTTTGAGTGCCTCGAACTCGGCATCATTGGCGGCGTTCATCCGCTCCCGCAGACGGTCCCAGGCCGCTTCATCGGTGGCCAGCCGATCCTTCGCCGCGCGTGAGGCCGAGGCAAAGCCCTGCACGAGCTCCGGCGCCTCTGCAAGAAGCTCCCCCTTGACGACATAGCCCAGCAGCGGCGTGTCCGGATCGAGGCCGAGCGCCGTCGCAGCAGTCTCCACGGACAGCACTTTGCGCATGCCGGCCGCCTCCATCTTTGCCATGAAGTGCCAGAAGTTGATCGCCCCGGACGTGCCTCCGTCGAGGGCGGTCTTGAAGATGAGCGGCGGCGCACCGAAGACCTGCTCGGTCTCGCCCGCGAGATCGACGCCATAGGCCTGCGCGGCGTAGGCCTGGAGGATCAGCCAGGACTTGTCGAGCGGCCCGCCCGCAATCCCGATCTTGCCCCCGGCCAGATCCGCAAGGGTCTCAACTGTGCTGTCGGCCGGAACCATAAGACCGCCGACGGCCTTGGAGTACGGGATGAAGACATAATCCTTGCCCGCCGCGCGCTGACGCGCGACCCAGAGCCAGTCCGAAACGATCACATCCGCCTCGCCGCCCTGGAAGGCGACCTGCGCGGCAGAGCTGCCCGCAACACCCGCCACATCGAGCTCGAACCCCTCCGCCGTGTCGAGGCCGTAGTTCTCGATCGTGTCGAGCTCCCAGTTGACGGTGCCGAACTTGAGGACTGCTGCCTTGAGGACCGGCGTCTCGGCGATGGCGGCCGTCGCCAGGACAAGGCCAGCCGCGGCGCCTGCGACCAGATGCTTTGCAAAAGACATGGAGGGGCTCCCTGAGAAGTTTTTCGAAGCCTACCTGCTCCGGCCCCACCCGGTTATTGGACCAAAGCCCTATCCGCCGCCGCCGTACGACCATCGTGCCATTTCGCCGGAGCCTGCCCCGCGGCCATACTGCTGTCGGAACAATCCGCCCGCCGGGCCACGTCGGCACACTGTGGGCAATCGGAGGACCCTCGATGAGAAACATTCTGCTCGCCACAGCAGCGAGCGTCCTGGCGGTCACCGCCGCCTCGGCGCAGGTCACGGAAGAGGATCTGGCCAATGACCAGGCCACCACGGACAGGGTCCTGACCAACGGCATGGGCCGTCACCTGCAGCGCTACAGCCCGCTCGACATCCTCGACAAGGACAATGTCGAGAACCTGGTGCCGGCCTGGGCCTTCAGCCTCGGCGGCGAGAAGCAGCGGGGCCAGGAAACTCAGCCGCTGATCCATGACGGGGTGATGTACATCACGGGCTCCTACAGCCGGCTCTACGCGATCGATGTCGCGACGGGCCAAGAGCTCTGGCAGTACGATGCGCGCCTGCCCGAGGGGATCCTGCCCTGCTGCGACGTCGTCAACCGGGGCGCCGCCATCTTCGGCGACAAGATCTATTTCGGCACGCTCGACGCGCGTGTCGTGGCGCTCGACATGGAGACCGGGGACGTTGTTTGGCGGAAGAAGATCGCCGACTACAAAGCCGGTTACAGCTACACCGCCGCACCACTGATCGTCGGCGGCCTGGTCATCACCGGCAACTCCGGCGGAGAGTTCGGGGTCGTCGGGGAAGTGCAGGCGCGCGACGCGGAGACGGGGGAGCTCGTCTGGACCCGGCCTACGATCGAGGGTCACATGGGAACCCTCAACGGCGAAGAGAGCACCATGACGGGCACGCTCAACGCCACTTGGCCGGGAGATATGTGGAAGACCGGCGGCGGCGCCACCTGGCTCGGCGGGTCTTACGACATCGAGACCGACACGCTCGTCTTCGGCGCCGGCAACCCTGCGCCCTGGAACTCCTGGCTGCGGGCAGCCGGCGACCCGGAAGGCACCGAAGGCGACAACCTTTATGCGGCGTCGCGGATCGGGATCGATCCAGCCACCGGAGAGATCAAGTGGCACTTCCAGACCACGCCGCGCGAGGGCTGGGATTATGACGGCGTCAACGAGGTCGTCGCCTACACCGATCGCGACGGCAATGCCCGCTGGGCGACTGCGGACCGGAACGGCTATTTCTACGTTCTGAACCGCGAGGATGGCGCATTCGTCTCGGCCACGCCCTTCGTGAAGGACATCTCCTGGGCCGATGGCATTGACGAGACCGGTCGGCCGATCTTCAACGAAGCCAACCGCCCGGGCGACCCGTCCTCTGCGGCGGACGGCAACAAGGGCGAGGTCATTTTCGCCTCGCCGTCGTTCCTCGGCGGCAAAAACTGGATGCCGATGGCGTTCTCCCAGCGCACCGGGAACTTCTACGTGCCCTCGAACGAGTGGGGCATGGACATCTGGAACGAGCCGATCTCCTACAAGAAGGGCGCGGCCTACCTGGGGGCCGGCTTCACCATCAAGCCAAACTACGAAGACCATATCGGCTCGCTCAAGGCGATCGACCCGGACACCGGGGAGATCAAGTGGGAGTACAAGAACGACGCGCCGCTTTGGGGCGGGGTGATGACGACCGCGGGCGGGCTCGTCTTCACCGGCACGCCTGAGGGGCAGTTCATGGCCTTCGACGATGAAACCGGTGAGGTTCTCTGGTCCTTCCAGACCGGCTCGGGTATCGTCGGTCAACCGGTGACCTGGGAGCAGAACGGCGAGCAGTATGTCGCCGTGATCTCGGGTTGGGGCGGCGCCGTGCCGCTCTGGGGCGGCGAAGTGGCCAAGAAGGTCAGCTACCTCAACCAGGGCGGCACGCTCTGGGCGTTCCGTCTGCCAAAGCAGTTGGCGTCCAACTGAGACTGAGCGCTCGCACCGACAGGCGGCGGCCCCGGGCCGCCGCTTTCCTCAAGGGACAGGAGGCACGCAATGCGAGATGACCCTGACACGGTCGACCGGAGGCTTGCCTCGGCCATGATCGTCGACGATCACCCGCTCTTCTGCGACGCCCTCACAATGACACTGAGCCGCGTCGCAGGCATCGAGACCGTGACCACTGCGGGGCGCCTTGAGGACGCCCTCGACCGATTGTCCGAGTGGAACCCCGATATTGTGATCCTGGATCTCGATCTCCCCGATGTCACGGGGCTCGACGGTCTCATTCGCCTGCGCCGGGCCCGTCCCGATCTGCCGATCATCGTCGTTTCGTCAATGGCCGACAACCACATGGTCTCGGCGGTTCTGGAGACCGGCGCGGCTGGATTTGTGCCCAAGCATTCCCAGCGGGACGTGTTCGAGGCCGCCTTCGCGACCATACGCCGCGGCGGGATCTACATGCCAGATGGCTTCATTCGCGTCGATGGCCCCGCCCCCTCGGGGCAGAGCGTGGCGCTGTCCCGTCTGGCCCTTTTGACCAACCAACAGTCGCGGATCTTGCAGCTGATTTGCGAAGGAAAGCTCAACAAACAAATAGCTTTCGAGCTGTCGATTGCCGAGACCACGGTGAAGGCGCACGTCACCGCGATCATGCGCAAACTGGGGGTTCAAAGCCGCACACAGGCGGTGCTGATCGCCAAAGAGGCGAGCTTTGCGAGTATCTTGCCAACTGACACCGCATCGGCCTAGCCTCAAGACACATAAAAACAAGTGCGGGAGGAAAAGATGGACGGCGATTGCCGGCCATCGGTCGTCGCAGCCCATGCGCTCCGCTCAGCCAGCGTCGCGGCCGACCACCCGATGGCAATACCAGTCCTGAGTGATGCGCTCGGCCGCGACCCGCTGTCGTTGGTTCTTCTTTATTGCAGTCCCAAGGCCGATTTCCGGTCGCTTGTGTCGCACGCGACCGTCGCCTTCCCCGAAGCAAGGGTTGTGGCCTGCACCACCGCAGGCGAGATCGACGAGACCGGATATGCCGAGGACAGGATCGTCGCGATCGGGCTGCCGAAGGCCGGCTTTGACGCGCGCTCGATCCTTGTGAAGGATCTGGACAAAGTCGACCATCGGGACTTGATCGGCCGCCTGATCCTCGCACGCTCGGAACTCGGCGCCTCGCGGCTGGAACTCCCGCATGAGTTCGCGCTCGTCCTGATCGACGGTCTGTCCCGGCAGGAGGATCAGCTGGTCGGATGCCTGCCCCCGGGCCTCGGCCCCGTGCCGCTCTTCGGCGGCTCCGCCGGCGATGGGGCGCGGTTCGAGAACACACTTCTTGCCATTGACGGCACGATCCATCGCCATGCGGCCGTCTTGACGCTGGTCCGCTCCCTCTCGCCCGTTCGGGTCTTCAGCCATGACCACTTTGCGCCCACCAGCGTGCGGATGGTGGTCACGCGGGCCGATCCCGCGAACCGCATCGTCAGCCAGATCAACGCCGAGCCCGCAGCAGCAGAATACGCGAGGCTTGTAGGGAAAGACCCTGGACAGCTCTCTCCCTTCACGTTTGCCGCACATCCGGTCGTCGTGCGCCTCGGCGGTCGCCACCACGTCCGCTCGATCCAGCAGGTCACACCGTCCGGGGATTTGGTCTTTTTCTCGGCCATCGACGAGGGCGTGGTCCTCACTGTGGCTGAGCCCTGCGACATGGCGAGCCATCTCAGCTCCAAACTCGAGGAACTGGCGCGACCGGCACAACCTGACGCCCTCCTTGTCTGCGACTGTATTCTGCGGCGCATCGAGGCCGGCGAAAAACAGATGACGAACCGCATCTCCCGCCTCCTGTCAGAGCACCGGGTGACGGGCTTTTCGACCTATGGCGAGCAGTTCGGCGCGATGCATGTCAATCAGACGATGACCGGCGTCGCGTTCTACCCGCCGGGAACGGAGCTCTCCGCGTGACAAGCCACGAGCTGCTGAACCCCGCAGACAGCATGGAACGGCAGAACGAAAAGCTCCTCAAGATCGCCGGGGCGCTGATGCGTCAGGTCGAACAGGACCAGGACCATCGCGGGGCAGCCTATGCGCAGTTTGAGCGCGCGGCCCTTCTCGAGCAGGAGGTTCGCTCCCGCACGCAGGATCTCGAGAGGGCGCTTGCGCTTCTGAACGCGTCAAACGCCAAACTCTCGGACGCGAACCGCGCGACGGAGGAGGCGCGGGCCGATCTGGCCGACGCGATCGAGACCCTGCAGGAGGGGTTTGCACTCTTTAACGCGGATGAGCGGCTGGTGATGTGCAACAGCCGGTTCTGTCGCCAGATGCGGGACTTGCACGGGTCCTTCTCACCGGGTTTGTCGTTCGACGCCTATGTCGATCTGGTCAGCCAGAGCGAGGATCTCTGGCTGCCGAGGGGCGACACCCCGGAGGCTTGGGCAGAGCAGAGACGCGCGCGCCACGCCGCGGAGCACTCCGTCTTTAATGTGCGCCTTCAAGGGGATCGCTGGATCCAGGTCAGCGAAAGACGCACGGCCTATGGCGGCTGGGTTGTGATCCAGACCGACATCACCGACATCATTCGGCTGGAGCGCGAGGAGCGGGGCAAGCTGCTCGACGAGCAGGCGCGGATGATCCGCGCGACGCTCGACCACATCAACCAGGGGGTCTGCATCTTCGACCAGCAGGGTCGGCTCCTCGGGTGGAACGCCAAAGTCGGCACGCTGCTTTCGATCCCGGCGCAGCGGTTCCGCCTTGGCGCCGATTTCCGCATTTTGCTCGAACGCCTCGAGACGAGCATCACGTTCGTCCCTCCGATGACCCCGGCCAACCTCCTGTTGTGGTCGAGCCGGAGCGCACCGCGCGATCCGTTGAGCTTTGAGGTCCAAGGGCGCGCCGGGCGCCGCCTCGCCGTCTTTGCCCAGGGCATGCCGGATCTTGGGTTCGTGATCAGCTTCACCGACGTGACGGCGGAGCGCGAGGCGTCGGCGGCCCTCTCTGAGGCCAATGAACGCCTGGAGCAAAGGGTGACCGAGCGCACGCTCGAGCTCGAAGACGCGCTCCTTGCGGCGGAGCGTGCGAATGCCTCGAAGTCGCGCTTTGTCGCGGCGGCGAGCCATGATCTCCTTCAGCCGCTCTCCGCCGCGAAGCTCTATGTCTCCACGCTCGTTGAAAACCTGTCCTCAGCGACCGACCGATCGATTGCACAAAAGTCGCTGAGTGCCCTCAACGGGGTCGAGGGGATCATCGATGCGCTTCTGGACATCTCGCGCCTCGATTCCGACCGCGCCAAGGCGGAAACGACCGCCTTCCCGCTCGACCGCATTCTCGCGCCGCTCGCAACCGAGTTCGCGCCGGCGGCCGAGCTCAAGGGCCTGACACTCCGCGTTTTGCCGACCAAAGTCTGGGTGCGCAGCGATCCGAGCTATCTCCGCCGGATCATCCAGAACCTGATGTCGAACGCCATTCGCTACACCGAGCAGGGAAAGATCCTTGTTGGCGCACGTCATCAAGAAGGGGCCGTCTCGATCCAAGTCTGGGACACCGGGCCCGGCATTGCAGAAGCGGATCAGGACCGGATATTTCAGGAGTTTCAACGCCTTAACGCGAAGGCCAGTGCGTCGGACGGCATGGGCCTCGGCCTCGCGATTGTTGAGCGCGCTTGCGCTCTCCTCGGTCATCCGCTGGTGGTGACATCCAGGGTCGGTGCGGGCAGCGGCTTTCACGTGCGCGTCCCGCGCACGGCCGCCGCGGGGGCCTGCGCGAGCCTCGGCGCATTGCCCGCCACCCGTCGGAGCACAGTCGATGACGGTCCGGTCGTGATGCTGATCGAGAATGACGAGGAGCTCCGCGGCGCGCTTGCGGCGATGCTCGAGGCGTGGGGCTGCGTCAGCCTCGAGGCCGCCAGCGCCGATGAAGCGATCGAGATCCTTGACGAAGTGGAGCTCGAGCCCGACCGCTATCTTGTCGACTATCAGCTCGGAGCCGGGCGGGACGGGCTTGAGATGATTGACGAAATTCGCCGCCGCACGCCAGATGCGCGCGTGCGCCTGGTGACCGCCGACCGCTCCAGCGCACTCAAGTCCGCTGCCGCCGAACGAGCCGTGCGGATCAGCGCAAAGCCGATCGACCCGACCGAGCTGGAGCGCTTCGTCTTCGCCTGACCCGACAGCCTTCGTCCCCGTCGCGCGGCGGTGCCGGGATCCGCGATGCGACCACAGCAGGGCGCGGGACAGGACGGGCAGCGCGTTCGGACCTCAATTGCCCCGAGACAGTGGACGCGCGGCCTTGGCAACTCATTGCGGAGCTGGACCTGGAGAAGCGCATCCTCCGCACGGCCTGAACCGATCATAGCCCGGGGTCACTACGGTGGCGTTCTGCCTGGCCTTCGTTCGCAAGTGACGGGCCGCCTTGAGGCGCTTTGGTAGGGAACGCGCCGCGTCGTGACAAACGCGTGACGTGGTATGGCACGGAGTGGAACATGCCGGGGCCAACGCCTCACCAAGGGAGTGTCGGCGGTCGGTCGGTGCGTGCCGCTGTCTCTACGCTGAGGGGTGACCCCTTGCGTCGACTGAGCCTCGCACAGCTCCGGCACAAGCGTGGTCCTTTTGCTATGGTTGCCCCCCCGGCCGGCACCCAAGGCGGGGCTGGGGACAAGAGATCTCGCGCTTTGTCCCTTGAGGCAGCCGAAGTCGAAAGACAGAGACCCGCGATGGCTCTTGGACGAAAAGCGTTAAGGCAGGCATCGTCAATGCGTAGGCGAGCGTGCTTTCGACGCGCCTGACGATGACCTTAGACAGCGCACTTGGAACTGACAGTCAGATGGGCGTCGCTCAAGAAGACGCCGGGCAGAGGAGAACTTTGCCTTCGCCATGCTCGCGCCCCAGCAGATGACCAGATCTCCAGCGTCGGAGCCCTTGGTCAACGCTTTCTCGCTTCTGGAAAAAAGCGGCTGGGAGATCAGGAGCGCGTGTTCGCCGGAACCACACGCGAAGACGGTGCCTGCTGAACGCGAGGCCACGGATGCGACGACCGGGACGCGCCCGGTCTCTCGGTGAACCACGGTAAGTGCCTCGACCGACTTGATGAAAGCTCAGCGACCCTCCTCTGGCGAGAGAACGCGCGAGAACAGCGGTGCATAAAGCGCGCAACCGTTCTTCTACAGCCAAAAAAAAGTGGCGGGTTCGGCGGCGGCGCCTGCCTGGGCTCAACGTCGACACATGCGTTGCTTTGGCGCGGCGCCAAGTCTGGGCGAAAGGTGTCGGTGCGGGCAAGCCCGCACCTGCGCGCCCGCGCGCAGATTGCGCGGCACGCGCAATCGACACCGCCCTCAGGCCCCATCAGTGCACCCAGAGGCACCCCGTTCTAAGTCCGCGATTTTGAATGCACGTCGCATGCACGTGTCCTGCATCTCGGCTGCACGCGGCTCGACCGACCTTCGGCGCGACACTGTTGGAACGGGGGCGTCATGATCAGTGGAGTATCTGCATGGAACGGGCGGCTTCTGGGCGTTGTAGCTTTGGTGGCCCTGGCCGACGGTCTCTTTTGGGAGACACGTCTCGGGCTGTCGGCACCGGTGTTCGCTGCCTTTCTGGTCGTCGTCGCAAGCTGTTTCTGCCGCGCCGCACTCCAGGCGCGGTGCATGTCCTTTGCCCTCCTGGTCGTCGCGGTTCTGCCGGCAATCGAGCATGCACAGAGCCTGTCGCTTGGCATCCTTGCACTTGGGACGCTCGCCAGTCTCGCGATTTTGAGCGGGTCAAACGCAACGCTCGGGCGGTTGGCGGCGCTTCTGCGCTCGCTTCCGACGCGCGGCCTCGTCGATGGTGCGCGCGCTGTCGGCGCGTGCCGCGTTGGTCCCGGCCGATTGATGCGCGACTGGGCCCTCCCGACCGGTGGATGTCTTGTCCTTGTCTGGCTTCTCGTCGCGGCCAATCCGCTCATTGCGCACGGGCTTGAGGACGCGGGTGCGCTCTTCTCCGACCCGGATGCCGGCCGTCGGGTGCTCTTTTGGAGCGGCGTCGCGCTCATCGTTTATGCTCTGGTGACGCCAGGTCCCAATCCGGTGCACATCCACAGGCCGACCGGAACGGTGCCCGGTGTCAACGCGCGCTCCGTCGCGCGCGCCCTCGTTCTCTTCAACGGCGTCCTCGGTGTTCAGACCGCGCTCGATGCGACCTTTCTCTGGCAAGGCGCAGCTCTGCCCGAGGGGATGAGCTATGCCGCTTATGCCCATCGCGGTGCCTATCCGCTGCTTGCGACTGCAACGCTCGCAGGCGTCTTTGCGCTGATCGCGCGCCCGTTTCTGGATCACGCGGTGCTCCGCGGCCTCATGGTCGTCTGGCTTCTGCAGAACCTCGCGCTGACCGTCTCTGCGGCGTTGCGGCTGTCGGCCTATGTGGAGGCCTTCGGTCTGACCTATCTGCGGGTGCACGCCGCACTCTGGATGGGGCTTGTCGCGGCCGGGCTTCTTCTTGTGGTCTGGCAGATCTGGCGGAGGCGCACGGGCCAGTGGCTACTCTTTCACGCGGCAGGTCTGGCTGTCCTCGTGCTCTACAGCGCCTCCTTTGTGAACTTCGCTCATGTGATCGCCGCGACGAACCTGGCGCGCTCCGGCCCGCCGGATGTGGCTTACCTCTGCGCGTTGCCCTCCACGGCCGAGGCCGCCCTCGCGGAGGCCGGGCTGCAGTGCCCGGGGCGCGCGCGCGAGGCGGGGGATTGGCGTGAATGGGGCTTTCGCACGTGGCGGGTTGAGGCCAGTCTCACAGCGTTGGCGCAGACCCAAGAGGCCGGGCGAGGAGAACACCGATGAAGATACTTGTCGCGGATGACGATCCGCGCCTGCGCGACCTCGTGCGCCTTGCCCTCGAGCGGGAGGGCGCGACTGTCGTGACCGCTGCGCATGGGGGCGAGGCCCTGACCCATGCCGCGCGGGAGGCGCCGGACCTGATCGTCCTCGATGTTGGGTTGCCGGAGCTCGACGGGCTCGAGGTGTGTCGGCGGATCCGCCTGCGCTCGGACGTGCCGATCCTGTTCCTCACGGCTCGAGACGGCGAGATTGACCGGATCCTGGGGCTCGAGCTCGGCGCGGACGACTATGTGACAAAGCCGTTCTCACCGCGCGAGCTGACCGCGCGCATCCGAGCGATCCTGAAACGCACGCAAGGGACGGGGGCACGCGCGCTGCAACGTGGGGTCCTGACAATCGACCCAAGCGCACATGAGTGCCGCGTCGGCGACACGCTTGCGCCCCTGACGGCGACCGAGATGGCGCTTCTCGCAGCCATTGCCGCGACACCTGAGCGCGTCGTCTCCCGCGCAAGCCTGGTCGCGGCGGTATGGGGCGCAGGCAGCCAGGTCTCGGATCGGACGCTCGACAGCCATCTGCGGAACCTGCGCCGCAAACTGGCGGAAGCCGGCTGCGTCGATGCGATCGAGACTGTGCACGGTGTCGGGCTCCGGATGGGTCCATGCGCCGGCTAGGGCGGAAATGGCGGCCCCCGCTCGCCCTGGTTCTCGGGGGCGCGCTGGCCGGAACGCTTGGTCTGTCGCTTGCGGGGCTCTTTGCGCTTCGTCTTCTTGAGCCGCAGATCGGTTTCGGTGCGGCAGCCGTGCTGATTGCCGGCGCGACCCTCGCTGCGACGCTCGGGCTCGCGGCGCTTCTCGTGCGGCTGCTCCTCGGGCCGATTTCCGCGCTCGGAGCGCGGGCCGCGGCGCTTCGCACCGATCCGCGGACGCGGGTGACCCCACTGCGCCAGTACGGAACGCGGGAGCTGCGCGATCTGGGTCTCGTCGTCCTCGACATGGCCGACACGCTGCAGCGCCGAGAGACGGCCGTTCGGAGCTTTGCCGACCACGCCACGCACGAGCTGAAGGGCCCCGTGGCGGCCGTCCGGGCGGCGGCCGAGCTTTTGGGGGAGGAGCCAGGGCTCACGCCTGCCGCGCACCGCCTGGCGAGTGAGATCGAAGGGGCAGCTGTCGAGCTTGACGCGGGCCTCGCCGCCCTCAGGCGCATTGTCGCGGCGCGGGAGCCCGTGCACCGCGGGACGACAACACTCGCCGCTCTGGGGGCGGCTCATGAGGGTCTCGAGATCACCGTGGTCGGCCCCACGACCGCCCTGCCCCTCTCACGCGAGGGGCTTGAGATCGTTCTGTCGCAGCTCCTGTCGAATGCGGCGGCGCACGGCTCGACCCGGGTCACGCTCACGGCCGCGGAGGGCTCCACCGGGGCAACTCTCAGCGTCGCCGATGACGGGCCGGGCATTGCGCCCGGCAACAGGGACAAGATCTTCGATCCGTTCTTTACAACGCGCCGGGGCACGGGCGGCACCGGGCTCGGATTGACCATCACGTCGAACCTCCTCGAGGCGCATGGCGCGGAGATCCGTCTCGACGACGCGTCGCCCGGGGCACGATTTGTGATCCAGTTTCCGCCGGCGCCCTGAGGCCAGCAGGCTCAGCCGTAGACCGCCAAACCTGCGGGAGCAGGGCTGCGGGTCAGGAGCCTGCGCTCCTCGGGCGAGGGCGCCGTTTCGCCGAGGGCCACGGTCTTGCCCCGCTCGCTGACGGCGACCGGCACACCGTCGCGGAGGAGGATCCGCGTGTCTTGGCGCGCCGGGATCCGCGGACCCGGCATCAGGACCCCCGAGAGGTTGAGGGGATCGGCGGCAGAAATGGCCACCGCGTTGCCCAGGGCGGTCTGCCCCCGCTCGTCCCGGACAGCGCGCAGCATCGCCACGGCATCGGGGTGGGCGAAGTGCTCGCCCCCCGCGCCGGAGACGAAGTAGCCCCCGCGGGCCTCGCCACGGGCCTCAAGGCGGCGGAGCACGCGCAAGACCTCAACCCAAGGCACCGGGCCGCCCTCCCGCGCGACGACGGCCCGGACGACCACGCCCCACCGCTTGAGAAGCGCGCGGGCATAGGCCTCCACATCCGAGGCGCGGGTCACGGGGTCTGAGGCACCAGGTCCCGGCAGAAGCGACCACCGCCCGGAATTCGACCGTCCGATCATCTCGAGACGTGAGGCGCGCCGCCCCGGCTTGGCAAGAAGCGCGCGGAAGCCCGCAAAGCTGTCAGCGGTGAGGTGCCCCGCGGCCACAAGCTCCATCAAACCGGCCTCGGTTTCCGCGCGGAGGAGGCGGACAGAGCGCTCGATCGCAGCAATGAAGGAGGCGCCCTGGCCCTCGACGGCCGCCAGCAGCTTCTCGGCCGGCGGAGACAGCCCAGGCACGGGCTGCGGCGCGCGGAGCCGCGTCCAGGCCTCGAGGCTCTCCGCGCCGAACAGCGCCATCGGCATCGCACGCGAGAGGGCCGGACGCGTGCCCTCGGGCCGCGAGAGCCGCCCCCATCCGACCCGACCCGAGAGGCAGAGTGCATCGAGATCGTCGAGATCGTAGCGCGCGACCCGGCTCGGCAGGACCTCCGCCTCCCAGACCGCCGCAGGCAGCTCCAGCCCGTCGAGCCGTTCCAGCACTTTGGCCAACGCTTCGACGCCCTCCGCCCTCTCCCCGGTCAGACCCTGCCAGCGGAGGAGGAACCGCGTGTAGGTCTCAAGGCTGACAGGCTCGATCTCGGCGCGGAGCCGGTTGCGGGTCAGCCGCTCGATCCGGGCGAGAACGCGCCGGTCCGTCCACGTTCTGGCGTCGGCCCGGTCGGGGTCGTGGTGGCCCGAGATCAAGGCGCCCGTTCCTTCGAGGCGGCGCAGCGCTGCGGCCGCCACCCCCTCCTCCAGGTGAAGATCCCGCGCAATGTCGGAGGGCGTCACCGGCCCCGAGGTCTCAAGGCGGCCCGTGAGAAGCTCCGCAAGTGCCGCGTCGGGCGACAGGTCGGCGCCCGTTCCAAGCCGGCGCGCGGCGGGCAGGGCCGCTGCGGCAAGCTCGGCCCGTTCGGCGGCAATCCAGTGGCCCCCCACGCGGAGCGCGCGACCGGCCGCTTCGAGCGCGACCAACGCCGCCCCATGCGGCGCACCCTCCTCCGCTGTCAGGACACCGGCGAGCGACAGGTGCGTGGCGACATCCTCCTCGGTCGGCAGCTCAGGCACGAGCTCCGCCCGCACCCGCCGAACGGCGTCCGGATCGACGACGAGGCCCGCGTCGACCTCCAGATGGCCGGGCCCCTTGCGTGCATTCCGCGCCCGTCGGTCCATGAGAGGTGCATCGTCGAGAAACGCCGGCGGCTTTGCCGCCAAGACCGCCATCGCAAAGGGCGATGGCGTCAGCCGCTCTGCTGTCGCCACCCGGATCTCGCCAGCGGCGATCCCATCAAAGAGCGTCTCCAAGCCCGCCAGATCCATCGTCTCGTGGAGGCAGTCGGCCAGCGTCTGCTGCACCAACGGGTGGTCGCGCGGGGTGCCTGTCGCCGGGGCGGGCCCCGGGCGCTTCAATCCGCCCTGACGCCCATCGCGGCGGATCAGTGCCTGCCCGCCGCGCCCGGGGAGGGCCCTCATCAGAAGCTCCTCCGCGTCGGTGCGCTGGATGTGGGGCGGCACCCGCCGCCCGCCGCGCATCCGGGGCACGGCGAGCGCCCGCGCCGCGGCCCAGCGCCAGCGGATCATGAACATCGGAACCTCGAGCACCGCCGCGGTCAGTGCCACCGACAGATCCTCCGCCCCGATCGCGTCGAGAAGACCATCGAGGCGGAGCTCCGGCTGCCCCGGGAGCGAGACAAGGATTGCGTCGTCGATCGCAGCGGCCTGCAGCTCCACACCGAGACGGGTGCCGAGGATGCGGCGCAGGGCCAGAGCCAGCGCGCGGTTGATGCGCGCCCCGAGGGGTGCGTGGACAACGATCTGCGTGTCCCCGGCGAGGTCCGAAAACCGCTCCAACACAAGACAATGGGCACTGGGCATGGCGCCAAGGGCCTCGGCCCCGGCCGCGAGGTAGCTGCCGAGCGCCCGCGCGCCCTCCTCCGGAAGCCAGGGTCGCGGCCCCACGCCCTCCATCCGCAGGGCGCTGACCGCCGTCGAGAGCGCGGCGCTCCGCGCCGGCTGCTCGCCGAACCAGACGGGCATATAGGGCGCTTCTCCCGGCGCCGCTTCGACGCGGACCTCGCCCGCGCTCACTTGGCGGATCCGCCAGCTCCCCGATCCGAGCTGGATCACATGGCCCGGAAGCTGGTGGATCGCAAAATCTTCGGCGATGGCGCCGACGGTGACACCTTGCGGCTCCAGCCTGACTGTGTAGTCGCCGCTGTCGGGGATGGTCCCGCCATTGGTGAGGGCGAGCATCTTGGCGCCCTTCCTCGCGGTCACCGTTCCCCCCACCCGGTCCCAGGAGATCAGGATCCCCCGCCGCCCCCGCTCCGTCGGGAAGCCCTCTGCGAGCATCGTGAGCACGGCGTCGAAGTCGGCCCGCGGCAGCGCGCGGTATGGCCAGGCCCGTCGGACGAGGGCAAACAGGCGCTCAACATCCCAGGTCTCCGACACTGCTGCCGCAACCATCTGCTGCGCGAGCACGTCGAGGGGGTGGTCGGGGATTTCGGTCTGGTCAAGCGAGCCCGCATCCACCGCCTCGAAGAGCGCGACCGCCTCAATCAGCTCATCGCGGGAGAGCGGCCAGAGCCGGCCCTTGGGGACGCCGCCGCGGTGGTGATTGGCGCGGCCCACACGCTGGAGAAACGTCGCGATGCGTTTGACGGAGCCGAGCTGGATCACCAGGTCCACCGCCCCGATGTCGATCCCGAGCTCGAGCGAGGCCGTGGCGACGAGCGCTTGGAGATCCCCGGCCTTCAGCCGCGCCTCGGCATGCGTGCGGAGCGGCAGCGAGAGGGAGCCGTGATGTGCCGCCACTGCCTCCTTGCCGAGCCGCTCGGAAAGCGCATGCGCCACACGCTCGCATTGGCGCCTCGCGTTGACGAACACGATGGTGGTGCGGTGCGCGGCGATCTCGGCAGCAATGCTGTCGTAGACATCCTCCATCACCTCGCCTGGGAGGAGCGCGCCGAGCGGCGCGTCGGGGACCTCAATCCTGAGGTCGCGCGGTTGCGGCCGCGTCGCATCCACGATCCGGCAGGGTCGACCGCCGGTCAAAAAATCGCCGACCCGCGCAAGGGGCTTTTGCGTCGCCGAGAGGCCGATCCGCTGCACAGGCCGCTGCACCAGCGCATCAAGCCGCTCAAGCGTCAGCGCCAGATGCGCTCCGCGGCGGTCAGGCGCAAGTGCATGGATCTCGTCGACGATCACTGTCTCGACCGTGCCGAGTATGCCCCGCCCGCCATCGGACGTCACCAGCGCATAGAGCCCCTCGGGCGTTGTCACCAGGATGTGGGGCGGGCGGCGGAGCATCCGTGCGCGATCCGCCTGGCTCGTGTCGCCTGTGCGAAGCGCCGTTGTGATCGCGGCGCCTCCGGCCTCGCGGATGCCGGCAAGCGGGCCGTCGAGGTTCTGAGCGACATCTTTGCCAAGCGCTTTGAGCGGCGAGACATAGACGATCCGCGTGGCCGCGCCGAGATCTGCGTCCTGCGCCTGTCGGACCAGCGCGTCGATGGCAGCCAGAAAGGCCGCGAGCGTCTTGCCGGAGCCCGTGGGCGCGGCGATCAGGACATGACCCCCCTCCCGGATCGCGGCCCAGCCGTCCCTCTGCACGTCGGTCGGCGTGCCGAAGGCCGCGCCGAACCAACGGGCAACTGCGGGGTGAAACCCAGTCTCGATCCGGTCGTCCATTGGACCCCTCAGGTGTTTGGAGAGGGACCTAATGCGACGCGGCGCGCCTTCGAGCCGGCGTTCTAGAGGTCGCTGACCCCGAGCCACAGGAGGCGGAGCGCCAAGAGTGTGAGAACCGTGGTGAGCGCGAGGCTAAAACCGCGCTCCGAGAGCCGATCGAGGACGCGGCGCCCCGCCACTGTTCCCAGAAAGCCCACGGCGATCATTGCGGCAGCGAGCGGGATCCAGGGACCGAAGGCAAAGCCGAGAAGGGCGAAGACCCCGATCTTGACCGCATGTTGCGCGGTCATCAGCGCTGTGTGCGTCGCCACATGGGCGTGGCGCGGCAGCGCGCGGAGCTTCAAGTAGGCGGCGACAAAGGGCCCCGTCGCCCCCACAAACATCGTCAGTCCGCCCGAGACAACGCCGGCCAGGGCACCGGAACGCCCGATCCGGGCCGGTGGCCGCGCATAGAGCGACCACAAGACGAAAAGGCCGACGGAGATTCTGAGGATCCCCGTTGGCAGCTCCACGGCCAGTGCTCCGCCGAGCGCCGCGCCAGCGGCCGCCCCCGCCAGAAACGCCGGCACCACCTCCCGCCGGATATGGGAGCGAAGCAGCACCGCGCGTCCCGCGTTCGAGCCGAGTTGCACCACGCCGTGCACGGGGATGAGGGCGGCCGGCGGCACGATCGAGGCCATCACCGCAAGGAGCAGGACACCTCCGCCAATCCCCGCCGCGGCCGTCAGAAAGGACCCTGCGAAACTCGTCAGAAGGAGCAGGGCGAGCGCGAGCGGGCCGAGGTCGGCCGGGTCCATGCTAGCGGGCGTGCACGGTGATCTGCTCGCCCGCCTCCGTCAGAATTGCCCGAAGGGTGTCGACGTCCGGATGGCGGAGCCTCAGCCAAGCATTGGCCATGTAGCCGGCCTCAACGCCTTGGGTGGGCGTTCCAGGCTCAGGGAAGTGCTGGCCCACGACCAGGTGGCCGTGACGCTCAAAGAACCGATCGGTCCCGGAATAGCCCGCAATGCGACCATCCCGCTCCGGCCGGAGGGCGACGATGCCCGCCGCATGTCCGCGGTTCGGGCGAAGATCTGTGTAGAGGTGGCAGACCGCCTCCGCCCAGGCGCGATAGATGTCGAAACTGCCTGCTGCCGCGTAGCTGTCCCATTGCCCGACGCCTGGCGGGCGACAGCCGATCTCGGAAAACTTGAGACCTTTGGGACCGAAGAACCACTCCATATGCGTGGCGGCCGTTGTGATGCCGAGCGCGTCGATCACGCGCCGCCCCATGTCTTTGACTTCGGCATAGGCCGGTGCGTCCATCCGGTTCGTCGCCACGATCTGGGGCGAGATCCATCGGGTGCGCATCGCCTCGAGCACGTTCGGGTGGTAGTGACTGATGAAGTCGATCTCGACCCGGCCCGCGACAGTCAGCGTGTCGTAGAAGGCTTCGTGGCCCTCCACGAACTCCTCCATCGCGGCGGGCGCGCCGTCGGCGACACCGCTTTGGCGCAGGACCGCCTCGAGCTCCTGGGGCGTGTCTGCCCGATATGTGCCGGCGGCCCCGGCGGCATCGCGGGGCTTCAGGATCACCGGAAAGCCGACCTCGCGGGCGAACGCGTCCGCCTCTGCCCGGCTCGAGACGCCGGCGGAGGCGGCAGTGGGAACGCCTGCGCGGCGGAGGACATCTTTCATCGCGATCTTGTCGCGGCAGAGAAACGCCGTCCGCGGGCTGATCCCGGGAATGCCGGTCCGCTCCCGCACATGGGCCGCGGGGAGGATATGCGCCTCGACGGTCGCCTCCAGGCGATCGATCCAGTGATGGCGCTGCGCCTCGCGGACTGCCCATTCGAGATGCGGCTCATCGGTGACGCTCTGGATTTGCCAGTAGCCGCCGAGCCAGGATTTGACCTCGTCATCAAGCCACTCGTAGGGCCGCTCGCCGATCCCCATGACGTTCGCGCCGATTTCGCGGAGGGCGCGGACAAAGGCACGTTGGTTCGACGGAAAGGCCGGTTCGAGGAAGAGGATGTTCATCGGGGAAGCCTTCTCACGCCCTCACCCAGTCAACTCGCGGAGATAGTGGGGCAGCATCTCTCGCCAGGTCGGCCAGTCATGGTCCCATTCCGGGCCCCATGCGTCGACCCGGTTCGGCACGCCTTTCGCGCCGAGCGTGCCGGCCATGTGCCAGGCTTCGTCCGGGCTCTCCCACCGCCCACCGCCGAAGGCGAGGAGGACGAAGCGGCTCCGCAGCCGGTCGAGCGCGGGTCCTTCGAGCCCGGGGACGAAGGCGCGGGGCGAGGCGAAGTAGAAGTCCTCGGTGCCCCCAAACCCGAGCAGCCGCTCCAGGTCGTACGTGCCGCTCATCGCGAGTGCGGCGCGGAAGAGCTCGGGGTAGCGGCAGATCATGGCGACGGCCTTGAACGCCCCGATGGAGGCACCGGCGGCGATCACCTCGATCCGCCCACCGCAATCGGCGTAGATCGCAGGCACGACTTCGTGGGCAACCGTCGCCTCGAAGGCGTTGAGGAGCCAACACCGATGCTCAACGGACCCCCAGCCCGCGGCAAGTGCGCGCCCCGCGAGGCTGTCGATGGAGTAGACCTTGATCCGGCCACCCTCGATCAGCGGCCAGAGCGACGCGATGGCCTGCATCCGCTCCACCTCCTCGGCGTCACCGCCGGCGGTCGGGAACAGGAGGACAGGCGTGCCCCAATGGCCCCAGCGCACGAGCGAGATCCGTTGCTGGATCCGGTCTGAGTGCCAGCTAGTAGCCTCTCTCATGGACAAGCTGCCCCTCCTTCTCGCGCCAGAGTTGGATGCGCGACCAAAAGAGCTCAGTGAACTCGTCAACTTCGTGGGCGGGGAAGATCGCAACCACCTTCTGCCGGATCGCATCGCGCAGCTTCTCGGACCCAAAGAACTCGTAGGCGAGCTCGTCGAGATGTCCGAGATGGGTTCGGCAAAACGCCCCGAACGCCTCGCTCTCAAAGCGATCATGCGCGATCGCGGCGTACTCCTTCAGGCGCTCATTCAGATCCATCTCCTGGTCGGCAACCTCGTAGAAGGGCGACCAGTCCATGTTCTTGCGCATCTTCCGCCCCGTCGCCGCGCAAAAGATCGACCAGCGCAGGTTTGCCTTGATGAGCCAGGGAAAGTGGTAGTGGAGGCTTGTCACCTGGCTGTCGGGGCAGGCATTCGCAAAGTCGATCGGGTGCCAGATCCCGTCGCGGAGGAGCGCCTCGCAGGAGTTGAAGTCCCACCCAAAGAAGCTGTTGATCGTCAGCGTCGTCTGCTCAAGCACCGTGGTGTCCGCCGGCGTGAGGAAGTCGGTCTCGATCCTGTAGCGGTCGTGGAGCGGCGCGGTTGGGTCGTAGTTCACTTTCCTCAGCTGCGGCCCGAGGCCCACGCAGCGCACGAACCGCTCATAGGGCTCGACAGCGGCTTGGATGTTCATCACCTCCGTGCCGGAGGCGTCATAGGAGCGCTGAAAGTCGTCCAGGTTGTCGATCTTGGACACGCCCTTCCAGCCGCCGCCGTGGTAGGGCTTCATGAAAAACGGATACCCGAGATCCGCTCCGATATCCTCCAGGCTGAACATCCGCGCGTATTGGCGGAGCGTTGCATCGAGATCATCGGTCAGGTCGTAGGCTTTGGGCGGCAGCATCCATGTGTCCGGCACCGGCAGTCCGAGGCGCATCATCGCGGCGTAGGACGTGTGCTTCTCGTTCGACTGGAGCGACCACGGGTTGTTGTAGACATAGAGGTCGTTGAGCAGGATGCCCTTTTTGATCCACTCCCGGCTGGTGCTGTACCAATGGGTCAGACGGTCGATCACGACGTCGTACTTGACCGGCTGGCGGAGGTCGAACGGCTCGATTGTCACCCGTTCACAGTTGAAGGACAGACGGTCGGCGCCGATCTTGAGGTCGAGCTTCAGTGCATCGAACAGATGCTCATAGGCGATTGGCCAGCAAATGTCCGCGCCGAGCGACAGACCGATCTCAACGGTCCGGTTCCCCATAGTCCCCTCCCCCGGCGTTGCCCGGGGGCCGCCGTCACGTGATTTGCCCGCGAAAGACCCACATCAGCGCGGTGCGCAGCTGATCGCGCCAATTGTGCCAGTGGTGCCCGTCCCAGGTGCTCCTGAAGAGTACATCAACACCTTTGCTCTGCAAGTGGGCGGCGAGCGCGCGATTGTCGTCCGCCAGCCCCTCAAGCTGCCCCGACGAGACAAAGACACGCATCTCCTGGAGCTCCGACGTGCGGCGAAGCGCCTCCACAAAACGGGCCGTCCGGCGAAAGACCGGGTGCGGGCGCGCCTCAAGTTTCCGGGGGTCGAGGATGAAGGTTCCCGACTTCAGGATCAGCCCGCCATAGACCCCACGATAGCGCAGCACCGTCGAGAGCGAGGCGACCGCGCCGAGGCTCGCGCCAAGAAGGACCCGCTCGCTCGGGTTGGCGGTGATCCTGAGACGCTGATCGAGGGTCGGCAAAAGCTCCGTCGCGATGTAGCGCGCATGGGCCCGCCCGCCGGTGTAGTCCCGCATCCGGTCGCGCGTCTGGACCAAAACCGCGACCAAGGGCGGCACATCACCCGCCGCAATCAGGTTGTCGAGCGACACCGCGAGATCGGCATAGGCGACATAGTCCTCGCCATCGTGGACAACGAGGACGGGATAGGGCCGTGCCGGATCGTGGGCCGCGGGCAGATAGATCCGCTCCCGCCGGTCCTCCCCAAAGGCAGGACTGCGAATGCCGATCTCCTCAATCCGTCCCGCGGGCGCCCCCTGCGGCCGCGTCCAATCCGGAACCTGGTAGCCGAATGTGCGGCAGACGGAGTTCTCGCCGAACGGATCGCCCGCCCTGTGAGGGTTCAAGGGATCGAGGATCCAATGCTCTGCCCCATGCCCGTTCCCATGGAGGCCGAGCTTGTACTCAAACCGCCCACGATCTTCGACCGGCAACTCCAGCAGCCAGAGATCGCTGCCCTGGACGGCCCGAAAGGGCGTGCGGTCGACGCCCGCATGGATCCACCGCAAGAGCTCCACGCCCTCCGCGGCACCCCGCCAGGCAAAGAGCGCGTGGCCGGGACGAACGCGCGGAAACTCCGAGGCCGCGAGCTCACGCTCAAGCGCCAGGGGGCCGCGCGCTGCGGCTTCGATCAGTGCATGGTTGAGCTGCGATGCGAGAGGTTCGGCGGTGGCCATGGCACAGACTTCCAGACGTCAGGAAGGATGGAGTGGCGTGGTTAACAAAGAATGGCAAGATCGCGCGGCAAACCCCACAGCCCCGTCGCGGCACGCCGGCTGGCTGCCGTCCCGACGCGTAGAGGGCGGGTGGCGCGATGCCCGAGGCACGCCACCTAGGCGGGCGCGCTCTTCTCGATCAGCCAGTCGACGACGGCCACGAAGGCCTCGGCCTCGCTGGCGCCGGCGGCGGTTGCCTCGGTCCACACACGAAGCTGGTGGTCCGCGCTCGTCCCGCGCCGCGCGATCTCGGGTGTTCGCGCAACCTCTGCGGCACAGCCGAGCGCATCCGCATAGGGGGCGAGCATCTCGGCCAGCTCCTCGGAGAGATCGACCACGGGGCGCGTGATCCGACGACCGAAATCGGCAAGCTCGGCCTCCACGCCGGACCGCTGTGCGCGCCACTTGTTCTCGGTGATCAGCACGCGGCGATAGTGCCGCCACCGCTGGTTGTTGGCGCGCAGATCGAGGAGCAGCGCCAGGATCGACTGATAGAGCGCGGCGATGGTCAACCCGTCCTCCATCTCCGTGCAGATGTCGCAGATCCTGAGTTCAAGGGTCGGGTGCTTGCCCGAGGGGCGGAGATCCCACCAGATTTTGGACGGGTCATCGATCAGGCCGGTGACCGCCAGATCCTCCAACAGCTCTTCCCAGTCGTTCCAACGCTCGAACACTTCCGGCAGACCGGAACGTGGGAGATCGCCGATGATGATCGGTCGGAAGGCCTTGAGCCCGGTGTCCATCCCCTCCCAAAACGGAGAGGAGCAGGACAGCGCGAGGAGATGCGGCAGGAAGTAGCTCACCTGGCTCATCACATCGACACGCACGTTCTTGTCGGCGATCCCCGCATGGACGTGCATCCCACAGATGGCCATCCGCCGGGCAAGGCTTCGGTGCTCCGCCCCGAGGATGCGGTAGCGCTCCATGTCGACGGGCTCCTGGTCCTTCCAGTGGGTCCAGGGGTGGGTGGAGGCTGCAATCATCCGCATGCCATGGGCACGGGCGGCATCGGCGACTGTGGCGCGCAGCTCGGTGAGCTCGGCCCGGGCTTCTGGAACGGTGCGGCAGACACCGGTGCCGACCTCGACCTGGCTCTGCAAAAACTCGTGGGTCACCCGATCGCCGAGCGCCGATTTGCACGCGTCCATAAAGCCCTTGGGAGGTCTCGCGGCAACAGCGCGCGTTTCAGCGTCGACGAGGAGGTACTCCTCCTCAATGCCGATGGTCAGATCGCCTTCCGCCAAGACGTCAACGCAGCCGCGGGTTCAGCGCATCGCGGAGCCAGTCGCCAAGGAGGTTGACCGACAGCGCGAGGAAGAGGAGCGTCCCCGCCGGGAAGACGAGGATCCACCATTCGCCGGAGAAGAGGAACCCTTGCCCGATCCGGATCAGCGTCCCGAGCGAGGGCTCGGTCGGTGGGGCGCCAACTCCAAGATAGGACAGTGTCGCCTCAGCGATGATCGCAAGCGCCAGGCTGATCGTGGCGATCACCAAAACAGGGGAGAGGACGTTTGGCAGGATGTGGCGCACCATAATCACGGGCGCAGGGCGGCCGATGAGGCGGGCGGCCTCGACATACTCCTTCCGCTTCTCAACGAGCGTCGCGCCGCGGACAACCCGCGCAAACTGCACCCAG
Organism: Pseudomonadota bacterium; assembly: GCA_038749815.1. GTDB lineage: Bacteria > Pseudomonadota > Alphaproteobacteria > Rhodobacterales > Rhodobacteraceae > Algicella. The sequence goes on from JBCDHQ010000010.1 coordinate 30,699, forward strand.
TCAGAGAGGCCGATGGCGAGGATCAGGACCCAGATCGCCATCTGATCGCGCATGTCGACGGGAATGACGCTCTTGGCGATCCCGAAAATGAGCATGGCAACCAGGATCGCCGGGAAGGTGAGCTGCACATCGGCGATCCGCATGATGATCGTGCCGGTCCATCCGCCGACATAGCCCGCGATGAGCCCGAGGCTGACGCCCAGCACCATCGCGAACGCGACCGCCATGAAGCCCACAAAGAGTGAAATGCGGAGGCCATAGAGGATCGTCGAGAACACGTCCCGCCCCTGGTCGTCCGCACCGAGCCAGAACGTGTCGCCGGTGAACGCGTTGGGCTCCATCGGTTGCGAGAAGCCGTTCATCAGGTTGAGCGTCGCCGGATTGAATGGATCGTAAGGTGCGATCAGCGGCGCGAGCACCGCCGAGAGGACCAGGAGGAGCACAACCCCGGCTGAGACCATCGCGACCGGCGCATGTCGGAAGGACCAGGCGAGATCGCTGCTCCACAACCGCTGGAGCGAGGTCGTCGGAGCCGCCGCCGTCGGCGCTTTTTCAGCAAGGCTCATGATGGCGCCCCTCCCCTGTCGACCCTGAGACGCGGGTCGATGGCGTAGTACAAGAGGTCGACGATGAGGTTGATGCCGACAAACATCAGCGAGATCAGCATCAGATAGGCCGCCATCACCGGGATATCGACGAACTGCACGGCGTTGATGAAGAGAAGCCCAACCCCAGGCCATTGGAACACAGTTTCCGTGATGATCGCGAACGCAATGATCGACCCGA
>JBCDHQ010000011.1:0-31291 GCA_038749815.1 Pseudomonadota bacterium
CGACCTGAAGCGGATCATGCGGACCGGGACCGTCGCAACGATCGACAATCGGAACTGGGAGTTGCGAGATCACTCCGGCCCTGTTCAGCGCCTCTCGCTCAGCCGTGCGATCGCGCTTGATATGGAATCTGCGACGATCGCCGCGAACGGGTTCCGGTTTCGCGTGCCCTACGGCACCCTCCTCTGCGTGTCCGACAAACCGCTCCATGGGGAGCTCAAACTGCCCGGCATGGCGACGGCGTTCTACAAGACCCAGGTCGCGCAACACCTTGAGATCGGCATCCGCGCGATGGAAGCCCTGAGGGACATGCCGCTTGAGCGGATGCACTCGCGCAAGCTGCGATCCTTCGAAGAAACCGCCTTTCTTTAGGCAAAACACGGCGTATCGGCCGCCGGTGTTATGTTGTTGCTGTTGTTTTCGCCGTGATCCTTGGTTTTAGTCGGTCTACTGCGGCGGCAGCGATAACAGATAAAAACCACAAGGGAGCTCGAAGCGATGGGCGATAAAGCAATGACAAAAACAGAACTGGTCTCGGCGCTGGCGGAAAAGACAGGCAGCGGTAAGGCGATTGCAAATGACATGCTGGGGGCACTGGCCGAGATTGTGGCCTCGGAGGTCGCGCGCGGGGGCGCCGTGACAGTCCCGGGGCTCGGCAAGTTTTCGTGCCGTGAGCGCCCCGCGCGGATGGTCCGAAATCCCGCGACAGGCGAGCAGGTGCACAAGGAGGCCGATCGCGTGGCCAAAGTCACCATAGCCAAAGCGCTGAACGACGGGATCAACGTCTGAGCGAATGCTGAGCGGGGGCCTGGAAAGTGAGTAACCAGCGGGCAGAGCCACGCGCACGTGGTGCATAAAGGCGCAGCCTTCGGCGAAATCATGCGAACGTTCGTGGGATTTACTCGGCCTTAAGCGTCTGCACCGAAAAGTATAACACATTTACGACGGCAACGTTGGAGGTGTGTGATGCTGAGATGTGTAGCTTTGGTTGTGGCGTTGATGGTGCCCGGACTGGTCCAAGCAGGATCCGACGCGCCTCGACACGACACACGTTGCCCGGATCTTGCGCGGATCTCGCTCTACACCAGTCTGCTTGGGGGGTTCGAGCGTCTCGATATCTGCCCGGAGATCATTTACTCGGCCACCCATCCACTGGCGGTCGGCCCACGGCGGGGCCGTGTGGCCGGACCGAACCGGGGCGCTGCCTACTACATCGAAACGGGGGCGATACAGCTCTCGGTTCAGGTCGACACGACCACCGTTCCGGGGATGGCGCAACTTCTCCACGCCATGGTGCATGTCTATCAGCATGAGCACGGCCTCGACGGTGTGGGCTCCTGCCCGCGCACGCTTGAGCGTCAGGCGCTCGAGATCAAAGCGAGGTTTCTGCGCGACAACGGCTACGACGCGGAGGCTGAGGCTGTCGCCGCGCTCGCGGCCCTCAACATTCCCTGCAGCCCCGTGGTGTCCGTCAATCGCTGAGGTGCCGCACCGCCCGGTCATTGCCAAGCCCGGGGCGCTTTGCTAGCCCCGCACTGACAATGCCGAAAGGCGGAGCGGAGACTGTTCGGATCGACCCAATCAGGGGATCCTAGCGGTCATTGTCACGGCCGGATCCCCGGCCGCGCCCCGTTGCGGCTGACGCAAGGGGGCGGCGCATGAAGGTGGAAACAGCGGACCGGATCGGTGTCCTCATCTGCGGGCACGGCTCCCGCGCGAAGAGCGCTGTGGAGGAGTTCGCGGCTCTTGCCGCGAAACTGCCCGCCATGCTCCCGGATTGGCGGGTCGAGTACGGGTATCTCGAGTTCGCCAACCCCATTCTGCGGGTTGGTCTCGACCGTCTGCGCGACCAGGGCTGCACTCGGATCCTAGCGGTGCCGGGCATGCTCTTCGCCGCGATGCACGCAAAAAACGACATCCCGACGGTCCTCAACACCTATGCGGCGGAGCACGGCATCCGGGTCGACTACGGCCGTGAACTTGGCGTCGACCCGAAGATGCTGCGCGCCGCCGCGGCGCGGATCGAGGCGGCGCTCGACGATCGCGTGTCGCGCCATGAGACCTGCCTTGTCGTGATCGGCCGCGGCGCGTCGGATCCCGACGCCAACGCCAACGTGGCCAAAGTGGCCCGGTTGTTGGCCGAGGGCATGGGCTTTGGTTGGGTGGAGACCGGCTACTCCGGCGTCACGTTCCCGCTGGTCGAGCCCTGCCTCGAGCATGTCGCGCGGCTCCCCTACAAGCGCGTGGTGGTCTTCCCCTACTTCCTCTTCTCAGGCGTTTTGATCGACCGGATCTATGGGTTTACGCAGATGGTCGCCGCGCGCCACCCAGAGATCGAGTGGCGGACGGCCGGGTATCTCGGCGACCATCCGGATGTGCTGGCGACGTTTGCTGAACGGGTGACAGAGATCCTCGACGGGCCGCCCGCGATGAACTGCGGCATGTGCAAATACCGCGCACAGGTGCTGGGCTTCGAGGCCGAGGTTGGCCTGCCCCAAGAGAGCCACCACCACCATGTGGAGGGGCAGGGCGCGCAGGCGGCGGGCTCAAACGTGGCGGCCTGCGCGCTCTGCGAGACGTTTTGCACCGGTGCGTGCCGTCTCGACCAGGGACACCACCGCCACCACCACCACGAGCATCATCATCCGCACTATCCTCAGGCAGATCACCCCCATGGGCCCGAAAGCGTGCGCCGGCACATGGCGATCGAGGGCGAATGAGCCTCTTTGACACTCATGTGATCGTCGACTGGTCCGCCGCCGCCACGCCAAGCCCCGCCCGACCGTCAGCCGACGCCATTTGGTGGGCGGCCACCCGCACCGGCGGTGCAGCAGAGGCGCCTCGATACGAGCGGACGCGCGCCGAAGCGCTGGCGGCGCTGACCGCATTCCTCGCGGCGGAGCGGGCGGCGGGGCGGCGCGTCCTTCTGGGCTTCGACTTTCCCTTCGGCTACCCGGCCGGGGTTGCGCACCGCATCACGGGCGAGGCGTCTGCACTGGCGCTGTGGTCCTGGCTCGCCGCGCGGATCGAGGATCGGGCCGACAACGCCAACAACCGGTTTGAGGTTGCTGCGGCCATCAACCGCCTCTTTGACGGGGTCGGTCCGTTTTGGGGCCGACCCGCCACCCTCTCACTCGAGGATCTTCCCGCGCGCGGGCGGGAGCGGTCCGGCACGGATCACCCGGCCGAGCGCCGCGTGGTGGAGGCCCATGTGCCGAGAGCGCAGCCGGTTTGGAAGCTCTACACGACAGGCTCCGTCGGCGGCCAAGTTCTGGTCGGGCTGCCGGCCCTTGAGACGCTGCGCCGAGCGCCGGGGCTTGCGCAGGACATTGCGGTTTGGCCGTTTGAGAGCGGGCTTGCGGTTCCGGACGCACCAATTGTCCTCGCGGAGATCTATCCATCGCTCCTCGCGCCTGACCCCGGCCCGATCCGGGACGCAGGTCAGGTGAGCGCAACGAGCCGGGCCTTTGCGTCGCTTGATGCGGCGGGCGAGCTCGCTCCGCTTTTTGGGGGGGCTCCCTCACTAAGTCCCGAGATGCGGGCCCAAATCGAGGCGGAGGAGGCCTGGATCCTCGGCGTGGGTCACGAGGCGGCGCTTCGCGCGGCGCGAGGCCCCGGCCCCTATCTCCGCGATCCGGCGGAGATCTACCGGCGGAGCTTTGCCCTCGTTGCCGAGGAAACCGATCTTTCGCGCCTGCCAAGCGACCTTCGACCAGTTGCCACCCGCCTCGTTCATGCCTGCGGCATGCCCGACATCATCGCCGACCTCGCCTACAGCGAGGATCTGGTCGCCAAGGCTGAAGCGGCGCTCGACGCGGGCGCGCCGGTGCTCTGCGATTGCGAGATGGTTCGGAACGGCGTGATCACCCGGGGGCTCGACGGGAACCGGATCATGGCCACGTTGAATGCGCCAGACGTGCCTGCACTTGCGGCAGAGCTCGGCACGACCCGCTCCGCCGCGGCAGTGGAGCTCTGGCGCGAGCATCTCGACGGCGCAGTTGTGGCCATTGGCAACGCGCCGACAGCCCTCTTCCATCTCTTGGAGATGATCGCGGCGGGCGCCCCCCGCCCCGCGGCCCTTCTGGCCTTTCCGGTGGGCTTTGTCGGTGCCGCTGAGAGCAAGGACGCCCTCGCCCTGGCCCGTCCTGCGCCGTTTCTCACTCTCAGAGGGCGGCGCGGCGGCTCGGCCCTCGCCGCGGCTGCGGTCAATGCGCTCACGCTCGGTCTTGCGGGGGACGGGCGCGCTCAGGTGACAGCATGACCCACTGGCTTGAGATCGTTGGGATTGGCGAGGACGGGTTGGATGGGCTCGCGCCCGCCACGCGCGCGGTGGTCGAGGCGGCGGAGGTGATCGTCGGCGGCGACCGCCACCACACCCTGTCGGCCGCCGTCAACGCAGAGCGGGTCGCTTGGCCGTCGCCGTTCGATGCGATGATCGACACGATCCTGGACCATCGCGGGCGGCGGATCGTGATCCTGGTGACGGGCGATCCGCTTTGGTACTCGGTCGGGGCGCGGATCCTGAAGGCGATCCCGTCGGACGAGATCCGCTTTCACCCGCAGCTCTCGGCCTTTCAGCTTGCGGCCTGTCGGATGGGGTGGAGCCTTGCGGATGTCGAAACGCTCACAGTGCACGGCCGGCATCCGGGCCAGGCGGCCGCTTTCTTCGCGCCGGGCGCGCGTCTCCTGATCCTGGCGCAGGACAGCGACACGCCCGCCGAGATCGCGCGCCGCTTGACGGCGGCAGGGTACGGCGAGAGCACGATGACGGTCCTCGCCGCAATGGGCGGGTCGGCGGAGACGCGCCTCGACGGCACCGCCGCGGCGTGGCGCGGTGCCGCCCCTGCCTTCCACACGCTGGCGGTGGCCTGCGCACCGACCCCAGGCGCGCGCACGATCCCACCGGGGATCGGCCTTCCCGATGACGTGTTTGAGCATGACGGGCAGATCACCAAGGCAGAAGTGCGGGCCGTGACGCTTGCCGCACTCCGCCCGATGCGTCACGCGCTCCTCTGGGACATTGGGATCGGTGCAGGTTCGGTCGCGATTGAGTGGATGCGCGCGGCACGCGACGCCGAAGCGATCGGGCTCGACCCGAACTCTGAACGCCGCGCGATGGCGGCCCGAAACGCCGACCGGCTTGGCGCGCCGCGGCTCCGCCTTCTCGACGCGCGGGCGCCCGAGGGGCTTGCGGATTTGCCCCGCCCCGACGCGGTCTTTGTCGGCGGCGGTTTGTCGGAGGCGACGGTCGAGGCGGCGCTCTCTGCGCTCAAACCGATGGGGCGGCTGGTGGCCAACGCCGTGACGCTTGAGAGCGAGGCGCTCCTCGCAGCCCTTTCGGCCAGACATGGCGGATCCCTCCGCCGGATCGGGATCGACCGCGCGGGTCCCGTCGGCGCCCGTCGCGGGTGGCGCCCGGCGATGCCTGTCACACAGTGGGTGATCGACCAATGAGCGGGACGCTTTGGGGCGTCGGCGTCGGACCGGGGGATCCGGATCTGATGACGCTCCGCGCGCATCGCCTGATCGCGGGAGCCGAGGTCATCGCCTATCCCGCGCCCGAGACGGGTGAGAGCTTTGCCCGTCGCATCGCAGCCTCAGCAATCCCCGCCACGGCAGAGGAAATCGCGATCCGCATCCCCATGCGGCCGGACCGATTTCCCGCGCAAGAGATCTACGACCAAGCGGCCGAGGCGATCGGCGCCCATCTCGCGGCCGGCCAGGACGTTGTCACACTCTGCGAGGGGGATCCGTTCTTCTATGGCTCGTTCATGTACCTCCATGCGCGCCTCGCGCCGCAGTTTCCTTGTGTCACCGTTCCAGGGGTCAACTCGGTCGGTGCGGCGAGCGCGGCGGCCCATCTGCCGCTTTGCGCGCGGAACGACGTCCTCCAGATCGTGCCGGCCCCGTTGGAGGAAACCGCGCTCACGGAGCGCCTTGCGCGGCCCGGCGCGGCCGTGGTGATCAAGCTCGGGCGGCATCTGGCAAAAGTGCGTCGTGTTCTGGCGACCGCGGATCGGATGGAGGGCGCTGTCTACATCTCCCATGCCTCGCTGCCCGAAGAGCGGGTTCTACCGCTCAAGGACGCCCCGGAGGCCGCGCCTTATTTCTCGCTGATCCTGATCCCGGGGGCCGATCCCTATGCCAGCTGACCCCGTTCTCGTTGCGCTCACGCCGGAGGGTGAGGGGCTCGGTCGCCGTTTGGCCGGTGCACTCGGGGCGGAGTTGCACGTGCGCGCGCCGCGGGGGGCCGTGGACGCGGAGGTCCGTCAGGTCGCGCCGCATTTGCGGATGCTCTTTGCCGCGCGCCGGCCCATCCTCTGCATCGGGGCGGCCGGCATTGTGATCCGCGCGCTGGCGCCGCTTCTGTCTGACAAGATGTCTGAGCCGCCGGTTCTCGCGATTGCCGAAGATGGCTCGGCGGTTGTTCCCCTTCTCGGGGGACATCGCGGCGCAAACGCACTCGCGGGGCAGATTGGGGCGCTTCTCGACACGCGGCCGGCAGTGACGACGGCCGGTGATCTCCGCTTCGGGGTTGCGCTCGACGCCCCGCCGGAGGGCTGGCGGCTCGAGACACCGGAGGCCGCAAAGTCCGCAATGGCCGCCCTTCTCGCCGGCGAGGGCGCGAGGGTTATGGGCGACGCGCCCTGGCTCGCGCCCCTCCCCGCCGTGCGGGTCGAGGGTCCGAGCGGGCCGGTCGTTGTCAGTGTCGGGGCGCATCCGCCGCTGATCTACCGACGCCAGGATCTGGTGCTGGGCGTCGGTGCGGTGCGCGGTGCGGACCCCGATGCCGTGATCGCGCTCGCCGCCCAAACCCTCGCCGATGCCGGTCTCGCAGAGGGGGAAGTGGCCGCCATAGCCTCGATCGATGTGAAGGCGGATGAGGCGGCTGTGCATGCGCTGGCCCGGCATCTCTCTGTGCCCGCACGGTTTTTTGACGCCGCGACGCTGGAGGCGGAGACCCCCCGCCTGACAGCGCCCTCCGAGGTCGTCTTCGCGGAGGTCGGGTGCCACGGTGTGGCCGAGGGCGCGGCGCTCGCCGCGGTCGGGCCCGGGGGGCATCTTGTGGTCGAAAAGCGCAAGTCGGCTGTTGCAACGGTGGCCGTCGCAAGGCTCGGGGAGGCGCCGCGGCAGGGGCGCAGCCGGGGCCACCTCGCGGTTGTGGGCATTGGCCCGGGCGATGCCGAGATGCGCACCCCGGAGGCGAGCCGGCTGATCGCATCCGCTGACGAGGTTGTGGGCTACAGCCTCTACCTCGATCTTCTCGGACCTCTGATCGCGGGCAAGCCGCGCCGGGACTTCCCGCTCGGCGAGGAGGAGGACCGATGCCGATATGCGCTTGAACGCGCGGGCGAGGGGATGCGGGTCGCGTTGGTCTCTTCTGGCGATGCAGGGATTTATGCGATGGGTGCGCTCGTGACGGAGCTTCTTGCTCGAGCGGATGGCCTCAGCCCTGCCGCGCGACGGGTGGAGGTCGTTCATGTGCCCGGGATCTCAGCGCTGCAGGCCGCCTCGGCCCGGGCCGGCGCGCTCCTTGGGCATGATTTCTGCGCCATCTCGCTCTCCGATCTCTTGACCCCGCGCGAGGATATCCTCCGGCGTCTTCGCGCAGCGGCGGACGGGGACTTTGTCGTGGCGCTCTACAACCCTGTGTCGCGGCGGCGCCGAACCCTGCTCGACCGCGCGCGGGAGATCCTGTTGGAGGCCCGCCCCGCCGAGACGCCGGTCCTTCTCGCGTCCAATCTCGGCCGCGCGGAGGAGCGGCTCCAGCGCCGCACCCTCGGCACACTTGAGACCGACGAGGTCGATATGCTGACCGTGGTCCTGATCGGCTCGAGCCAAAGCCGCGCGGTGGACAGCGGTGATCGAAGTGCCGGCGCGGACGGGGCGTGGCTCTACACACCGCGGGGCTATGCCCGCAAGGGCAGGGAGGGCACGACGGAATGACGGTGTACTTCATCGGTGCTGGCCCGGGGGACCCGGATTTGATCACCGTTAAGGGGCAGCGCCTGATCGCAGAGTGCCCGGTCTGCCTCTATGCCGGCTCCCTGGTGCCGCCCGCAGTCATTGCGGGTGCGACGGAGGGGGCGCGGGTGCTCGACACCGCCTCGATGACGCTCGACGAGATCATTAGGGAGATCACCGCCGCCGAGGCCTCAGGGCAGGACGTTGCCCGGGTGCACTCGGGCGACCCATCGCTTTACGGCGCCATCGCCGAGCAGATCCGTCGGCTCAACGCGCTCTCGATCCCGTTTGAGATCGTGCCGGGTGTGCCGGCCTATGCGGCCGCCGCCGCCCGCATCAGGCGCGAGCTGACGGTGCCCGAAATCTGTCAGACGGTGATCCTCACGCGAACGTCGATGAAGTCCTCCGCCATGCCGGCCGGGGAAGACCTGGAGACGCTCGCCCGCTCCGGCGCGACCCTCGCCATCCATCTCTCGATCCGAAACCTGCGCGAGATCGAACGCCAGCTCACCCCCTATTACGGTGCTGACGGCCCCGTCGTGATTGCCTACCGCGTGGGTTGGCCCGATGAGCGCCTGATCGAGACGACACTCGCGGAGATGGTGCGCGAGGTGCGCGCCGCTAAGATCACACGGACAGCGCTGGTTCTTGTCGGGCGTGCCCTGAGCGCGGAGGCCTTCCGGGACAGCGCGCTCTACGACCCCGAGCACGCCCATGTGCTGAGGCCGGCCAGACCGCACCGCGAGAGCGGAGCCGAGTGACCCGAATTGCCGTTCCCGACGTGCGCGGGGTCTGGGTCCAAGAGCCCGCTTGAGGAGGAGACGGGTGTGGCGGAACAAACCGACCACCGCCGGAGTGCAGGCGGAGAAAGAAATGCATCCAGTGGACGGTTGTCCCTCCAACAAGGGCGATTGGATGGGCGGGAACCAACTGAAGGACCCGAAGCGCCCTCAACAAGACAACGAGCGGCTTGGCAAAGCCGTCTCGGTCCTGACCCTCGACAAGCTGATCTTGGCAGAGGCTGCGAAAGGAAACGTCCGGCCCCGCTCGTCGCCGTGCTTGCATTGATCGTGTTCGGGCAGAGCTGAATGCCTCAGGGCGCCGGGCGATCCACCGAGCCCGGCTGGTCGTCCGGACAAAGAGCCATGATCGACTGGCACGGCAGTATGGTCGATATGGCTCTCGTCGGATCGCAGTGTTGCTGAGAGACGCAGATTGGCACGTGACGGCAAACGGGTCGACAGGCTTTGGCCGCGAGAGGGGCCGAAAGTGCAAATGAAGCAACCGGGGACGGGGCGGCTTTGGCGGAACGATGGTTCGTGCGTCGGGCGGGCACCCATGTCCGGTCATACGAGGTTGTACAGTGCCGAACTGCCGACGGGACGGCGTTCCGCCCGGTCACTGTCATCGACGAGCACACGCGAGACTGCTCAGTCATCCGTGTCGACCGGACGCAGACCTCAGGCAACGTGATCGATGCTCACAGCTTTGTTTTCCTCCTGGGCGGCCTTCCGTCCTTTCTGACACCGGTCCTGAGTTCGTTGCCTAGGCTGTCCAGCCTCGGATCAAGGGTGTCGGCGCGACAACGGCATCGACCCCGATAGTCCCGGGGACAATGGACCCAGTGAGGGCTTCAATGGTCGCTTCACGGACGAGTCCTTGGCGAGAGACGTCGTCGCAAGCCTCCGGGACACCCAGATCCTGATCGAAGACTTGGAGGACGCGCTCCACCGCCAAAAGCCACCACAGAGCTCTGGGCCTACGTCGACTGGCCCCCGACACATTCGCCCAGATGGACCCAAGGCCGGTCATGCTCCAACATTCAAGCTGCACCACCGAGGTGGGTTGATAAGAGGCTGGTGCGCATGTCGAGAGCTTCGTCCGTTGATCGTCGCAGTCGTGGTCTCGCCGCCAGTGTCAGCCGCGGCGCGTCCGCTTGGAGGCCGAGGAGCCTTCGAGGCGTTCGGCACAGCCGCGCCGCGCAGGGCCTCGCCTTCGGCTCTGGCACGCTGCAGGCCGTCGTCTCTTGGCGAGCCAACAGAGCGCCAATGGTACGAAGGACGCTGGCGAGCGCATCGCGCCGAAAGTAGTCCGCGCAGAACCGATCCGGGCGCAGGGACCAGCTCGAGGGTCAACTCGGTCTTGATCCGGAGCGTGTTTGTCGAGACGCGGGCGAAGACCGCTCCAGCCGGTGTCGGTGAGCCGCACGTCTCCGTCCCACAGGACCGACGTCAGCTCTCTCGAGGCAGCCGTTTCAAAGCAGAAGACACGGCTCGGATGGGATGCCGAACGATCTGCAGAGGGTTCTGGTTGCCGTCGAGCGTACCGTCGACTCTCCACAACACGAGAGCGGCGGGCCTTCTGAGCTGCATGCGGCCACCGTCCGGGCTGGTTGGGCCGCGCTAGTGCATGCGGGCGCCGAGGGGAGCGTCCTGATCCGGGGAGATCAAGAGGATCCCGTCCTCGGGATCCGACACGCCAAGGACCAGAACCTCCGACTTCACAGGACCGATTTGGCGCGGCGGGAAATTGACCACGGCAAGCACCTGGCGACCGACAAGTGTCTCGGGTGTGTAATGCGCCGTGAGTTGGGCCGAGGAGCGCCGCTCTCCGATCTCGGGTCCGAAATCGACCCAAAGCTTGATGGCGGGTTTGCGCGCCTCTGGAAACGGCTCGGCGCGGTTGATCCGGCCGACGCGAATGTCGACGGCCGCAAATGCCTCAAGGGGGTCCATGCCCGTCAGCCGGTCTTTTTCTCGACCATGTCGCGAAGCTCCTTCATGGAGTCTTCGAGGCGACCCGACACAATGCGATAGGCCTCTGCATTCGTCTTGGAGGCGGTCTCCGCCAATTCGCGCATGTGGTCGAGCGCGCGTTGAAACGCCGCCCGCATCACCTCGGCCTGTGCCTCGGGGTCGGGCGCCGTCAGCGCCCCCGGCTCCATCTGGCTGATTTGGGCCTTTGCCTCGTTCATCGTCTCTTCGAGCATCTTCACCTGGCGGCGAAAGAGTTGCTGATAGCCCTCCGCGGCCGCAACATTGGCCTCGACCAACGCTTCCATGTTCTTCTTTTGAGCGGCCATCAGCGCTTCGCTGTCGACGCCCGGCACGCTCATGTCCGAGAAATACTTGGTGAAGTCGTTCTTCTCGAAGAAATCCCTCATGGCATCGGGCGTCATCGCGAACTTGCTGAAGTCGATCATTGTGGTCATTCCCCCTGCGGTGCGTGAGGCGCCCTGGCAGGGCGCCTCCTTTGCCGCACAATGCCCGAGGGTATGGTGCGCGAGCAACGCATTTCGCACGTGCAGCGTGTCGGTCCGAGCGCGCGGCTCGGCCCAATCAGGCGCGGCCGTAGGCCTCGGTCATTGCGATCTCAATCGCCATGTTCGGGGCCTCCTCACCCCAAGCGACCATTTGGAAGGCCGGGAAGAACCGCTCGGATGCCATGACCGCGCGCCGGACAATGTCCGAGACTTGCGCCACGCTGGCGGTCGCACCGCCGGAGAGATTGAGGGCGTAGCGATAGACCATCATCTTTTGTGCGGGCCAGCGGACGAAGGCGCCTGACCAGCACTTGTCATTGGCCCGCTCAATCACCTCGAGCACGGCCGGCAGGCGCGCTTCGGGGGGATCCAGGTCGAAAGCGCAGACGAGCCGGAGCGTCTGGTCAAACTCCGACCATGCGAGGGTCAGAGAGTAGGTGCGCCAGGTCCCTTCGATGGCCATGGCGATCTGGTCGTCGCCCACGCGGTCGAAGTCCCAGTCATGCCGTTCCGCCAGCGTCTCGACGATGTCGATCGGGTGGAGGTCGTCGTGGTGGAAGTCATGCTCGACACTGCTCATGCCAGGCCCCTCTCATTGTGGCCGCTGGCGGAGCGATGCCCCGCTAGGGGCTGTGAGGTTGTCTATCGGTGGCGGGCTTGCCGATCCCGCTACCAATATATGGTGAGCTGAATCGGGGCAGAGTGTAAAGCGGTTTCTCGCGACGTTCTTGTGACCGTCGCCGATGTCACTCCGCCGCGATCGCCGCCTGCTGGGTTTTGCTGAAGCTGGAGAGTGCCTCTGACAGGTTTTGCGCCTGTTTGCCGAGTTCTTGGGCACTGGCGGCGCTCTGCACTGCAATCTGCGCGGAGGCCTGGGTGGTTTCGTCGAGATCGGAGATCACCTGATTCACTTCCAGGATGCCCTTGCTTTGATCCTGTGTGGCCGCAGAGATCTGACCGAGGGCGGCAGACACTTCGGCAATCGACCCGATGATCCCCGAGAGGACATCGCCGGATTCGTTCACCAGTTTCGCGCCGTGCTCCACTTGCTTGCGGCTCGTTTCGATCAAGCTCGTGATGTCGCGCGCCGCCTCGGCCGAGCGCTGGGCGAGCGTGCGCACCTCTGAGGCCACGACCGTGAACCCCTTACCAGCTTCGCCCGCCCGTGCCGCTTCGACCGCTGCATTGAGGGCCAGGAGGTTGGTTTGGAACGCAATGCCGTCGATGACGCTCGTGATCTCTGAAATCCGTGTCGAGCCGGCCTCAATTTCGTTCATCGCTTCGATTGCACGGGTGACGATCTCCCGCCCGGTATCGGCACGGGTGCGCGTTTCCTCGGCCTGGGCGGCCGAGCCCTTGATGTGTTGCGCGTTGGTCGTGGTCGAGGCCGACAACTCCTCCATCGTGGCTGCCGTTTCTTCGAGGGCAGAGGCTTGACCCTCGGAGCGGCGTGAGAGCTCTCGCGCGTCGGTCTCGAGGCGCGAGACCGACGTGCGGATGGTGCCCTCTGCTGCCGCGAGCCCCGCGACGAGCGTGTTGAGGTGTTCCACCATTATATTGAAACCACCCGCCACATCGCCAAATCGACCGTCGAAGTCGTCTTCCATCCGCTTGGTGAGATCTCCGCGCGCCAGACCGTCAATGCCGACTTCGATCCCATCGAGGAAGCGGCCAACGGTGTCCGAGAGGCTGTTGATCCCGTCCGCAAGGGACTGAAGGCTTTCATCATCGAAGCGCTCTGCCACGCGCCCCGAAAAGTCGCCGTTTTGGGCGGCCGCGACTATTCGTCCGACGGTTGTGTCGAGCGTTGTGAGCATCGACGTCCGGTGGGCCTCTGCCTGATCGCGGGCCTCCTGATTCTGCTGCCGCAGCGTGTCGGCTTCGTCGAGGCGGAGCCGAAGCCCTTCGATCCCGGCGCCAATCGCCTTCATCTCCGTGACCTGAGCGTCCGACTGGAGGGGGGGCGAGTAGTCTCCGCTTTCGAGCCGTTCGATCTCGCGAAGCAGATTGCGATGCGGACCACGGAGGGCAGCGGTTGCAAAGAGGTAGACGCCCAAGCCAAAAGCGACGCTTCCCGCGGTGCCGATGCCGAGCAAAATGGCTCCGGCGCGCAGCAAGTTTGCTCGGATTGCCGATGTGTCCCAGCCGATCTGAAGCACGCCCACGGCTGTCGCGTCGCTCCCGAATGTCGCTGTGGCGAGTGTCGAGCCGGCCATAAAGACCGGCGGCGCGCCGGCCTCCGGCACGACATCCGCCGTCACGGGCACCGCGTTGGCATCAGGTGTCCCGAAGACGGTGAGCTCCGACAGATCCGCCGACAAAATCCGGACCCAAGCGATGCTCGCCTCGCCTTCGGAGAACTCTGAGATCGCGGCATCGAGTTTGGCTGTGTCGCCAAATCGGATCGATGGCCCGAGGCCTGCAGAAAAGAACGCGCTCACCTTGATGGCATTGCGCTGGAACTCCGCCATTTTGGTGTTCCACGTCACCCAGACCGCCATCGCCGTCAGACAGATTGCGGTCAGGACGATGGCACCCACTGTGACCAAGGCAATCCTGCGGCTCAGGCTTCCGCCACGCATGACCAGTCCACTCCCCACGTCAGGCTTTGCGTCAGTTCAGCAATTCGAGGTTGATGCCGAAGGTGACTGCGCCGATCGGAGCATTCGTGTCCGGATCGATGATCGGCAGCGAGACCTGGCTTTGGTAGGTCTGCGTGCTCTCGTCGAGTTCGATCTCACTGAGGTGGACGGTCTCGGCCGGCTTTCCGAAGGTCTCGGTGAACTTTGCCTCATCGCCCTGCCAGAAGTCGGAGGTGACATCGCTCTGCGCCACGTTGAGGCCCTTGGAATCCATCACGAAGACTTCGGTGATCAGACCACCGGCCGCTGCCTTGCGCTCCTTCAGCTGCTCTGAGCTGGCGCGCGCGAGAACTTCGTCGATCATCGGGGACGTGCCCGTGCCGATTTCTGCGCGCCACGTCTGATCGAGCGTATCGATGTCGGTCTGGCTCAACCCCTCATGCGCGGTGTTCTGCGCCCGGATCGCCTCGATCAGGGTCGGGTCTGCGGCCCAAGAGCGAAGTTCGCCCTGCGCAAGCGACATCAGGGCCCCGGCAAACTCATTTGCTGCTGCCGGACCGGCGATCGAAAGCAGAACAGCTGGGACGAGAAGCACACGTTTCACGGAAAGATCCTCCACCTGAACACCGGGACTGCCCCGGAGGTTGGCGGTGGGTATGCGCGAAGTTCTTTAAGTCAGTCTTACCTTGCAAAATGCGAAACGCGGCCAATTTGTCTTTGTTCAGACGCGCCCTTCGAGCTCCGAGAGGCGAGCCTTCAGGGCTTCGTTTTCCTCGCGCGCCTTTTGCGCCATTGCACGGACTGCGTCGAATTCTTCCCGTGTGACGAAGTCGCGGTCGGCGAGCCAGCGGTCCACGAGGCCCTTCATGGCGGTTTCAGCCTCCGCGCGCGCGCCTTGCGCCACACCGAGGGCATTTGTCATCAATTGGCTGACATCATCTAAAATTCGGCTGCGGCTCTGCATGGGCGTCCCTTAACTGTCGTGTCCTCAATAGGTATGATGCCGTGCGGCCGTTGCCAAGTCGGCGCCTCGCTCGACGTCAGCGGAGGTAGGGCGCCATTGCCGCGCGGGCGAGCGCATCGGCACGCTCGTTCTCGGGGTGTCCGGCGTGGCCCTTGACCCATTCCCAGATCACGCTATGGCGCGCCACTGAGGCATCAAGCGCCTGCCAGAGATCGGCGTTCTTCACCTCCTTCTTCGCGGCCGTCCGCCACCCGTTCCGCTTCCACCCCTCAATCCAGCGGGTGATGCCATCCCGCACATAGGTGCTGTCGGTGACGATGGTCAGGTCCGTGGGCCGGTCCAAGGCGTCGAGCGCCGCGATTGCGGCCGAGAGTTCCATGCGGTTGTTGGTCGTCGCCCCCGCGCCGCCCGAAAGCTCCCGCTCCCGCAGGATCTCATCGCCTTGCCGGGCCTGCAGGATCACGCCCCAGCCCCCTGGTCCCGGATTGCCGGAGCACGCTCCGTCGGTGAATGCGACAATGTCCATGGGTTTGCCTTAGTCGATGCGTCCGCTCAGTAAAATGGCCGCCGCTCAGACCCGTCTGGCGATGACGGAGATTTCGAGCACCCGTGCGCCGTCAAGGGTCTCGCCGGCGTCCCGCTCCCAGCGTAGGTCGTCGAAACCGACAAGCAGATCTTCAAGCTCGCCCTGCGTGTAGGGACACATCAATCGACCGAGGCTGTCGCGCCAGTCGCTGGGGCCCTTTGGGACGGACACAAAGAGCCACCCCCCGGGGCGAAGCGCGGTGTGAATGCGTTCGAAGATCGCGGGGCGGTCGGGGCGGAGCGCGTGGTGGAGCGCAAAGTTGCACCAGAGCGCGTCATAGCGCTGGCGGGCCGAGAGGGTGAGGAAATGGCCGGATCGTGCCTCCGCACCATGCGCCGTCGCGCCGAGCTCCGACAGGGTGCGCGAGGGCTCAACCCCGTCGGCGCGAAAGCCACGCTCTCGAAACCAGGCGAGGTGCCAGCCGGCCCCGGACCCGAGATCGAGAACCCGCCCGCCTTCGGGCAGAAGGTCCGCGAATGTGGGCTGCAGCGGCACGGGCCGCGGGCCGGCCTCGACCAAGCGTGGCGCCGCCGCCTCGTAGGCGGCGAGGGTCTCGGGATCGACGCTCATACCCGTGTGGCGCGGAGAAGGACAAAGGGCTCCGCCGCGCCGGCGAGACCCGCCGCCTCCCCCTCCCGGCTGGCGACGACCTGAAAGCGTGCTGTCTCGAGCAGGCCCTGAAGCTCCCCGGGCGTGTAGAAGACGTAGTTCCGGCCAAGGCGGTCCCGCGCCTCGCCGGTCCCGGTCTTCATCCCGAGGTGGAGTGTCCCGCCGGGGCGGAGCGCGCGGTGGATCCGGTCAAGATGGCCGGGAAAGGCTGCCCGCGGTGCGTGGAGCAGGCTGAAATTGGCCCAGACGCCATCATAGGCCGCGTCTGCGTCCAGGTCCTCGAAGGTTGCGGTGCGCGCATCGACGCCGGGGATCGCAGCCGCGAGGGCGACCATTTCCGGGACGGCGTCCGTTGCTGTCACCCGCGCCCCACGCGCCGCCATGTGGCCCGCGGAGACGCCGGGGCCGCAGCCGAGGTCGAGGATCTCCGGCCGCTCGGGCAGCGCGGCCAGAAACGCGAGGAGGGCCGTGTCCGGGTCTGACTTTGTGAAGCGGTCGCGGTATCTCTTGGCCTCGCGGCCGTAGACGGCGAGGGTCTCAGGATCGCTCATCTCACCTGCACGGGCATCAGGCCGCCAGCCCGGCGCCAAGGCAGACGAGCACCCCGGCCGACAGCGGCAGACGCAGGCTCAACCACCAGCGGGGCCCGAGGCCCCACCCCCGGAACAGAAGATCGACGGCCAGGAGAACGACAAAGCCCGAGGCGAGCGTCGCCAGTGCCGGGGGCGCTCCGAAGCCCGGGATCCCTGGGAAGAGTGTCGCAGACGCCGCCCAGAGCGCGGGGATCACGCTGTAGACATAGGGTTGCCAGTCGCGCCGCCTGGCCTCCGCCGCAAAGCCCCAGAGGCAGCCGCCCATAAAGGCCAGTATCGCAGCCCCATACGTCTGGAGGATCAAGAGGCCGGTGATCGGGTTCGAGATCCCCGGCATCATACCGTGAGCGGCAAGGGCACCCGCGACGAAGGGCAACAGACCGGCGACGCCGAGCAGCAGCGCGGGGAGCGGCACACTCATGCGCGCTCAGCGGCCAGCCGGAGACCAAGGGCGGCGAATGTTGCGGCAAAGACGCGATTGAGCCAGCGCATGGCGCGGTCCGAGGCCAGCACCATGTCCCGCGCCGCGGCAGCAAAGAGGCCGTAGAGTACAAAGACGCCAAACGTCATCGCCATGAAGACGGCGCCGAGACCAGCGATCTCCACCGTTGCCGTCTCCGGTGCGCCGCTGAGGAAGGGCGGCAGCAGCGCCAAGAAGAAGACCGAGAGCTTTGGGTTCAGGATGTTGAGAAGCGCGCCGCGCCACGCGACCCGGACAAGGCCCGTCGCCTCAGCCCGGCTGTCGATCCGGAGGGCCCCTCCTTCACGGAGTGTCGACCAGGCGAGCCAGAGAAGATAGGCAACACCCGCATACTTCACGGTCGTAAAGAGGACTGCACTGGCGTGCAGCGCGGCTGCGAGGCCGAGCGCGGCCGCAGTGAGGTGCGGGAGGATGCCGAGTGTACAGCCAAAGGCCGCCGCAATGGCGGCGCGTCGGCCCCTCCCAAGCGCAATCGCCAAGGTGTAGAGCACCCCGGTTCCGGGGGCGATGACCACAACGAACGCGGTTACTATGAACTGAAGCGATATCATGGCTGCCACCAAATGCTGCCGCGTGGGCCCCGGGCGGGGGGCGGGCCATGCTCTCGGGCCATGCCCGAGAGCCCTGCGGCGAGGCCGCAGGCGCCGCCTTCGGCAGCGATGGCCCTTGCGCCAAGGCCCGCCGCCGGTCTGCTCGAGGCGGTCCGGATCATGCCACCGCCTGGCGCAGAACCCGTGGCACTTTGAACTCCACGTTCTCTTCTGCCGTCACCACATACTCAACATGGACTGGTGAGAACCGAGCGCGGAATGCCTCGACCACCTCGTCGACCAAGGCTTCCGGGGCCGATGCACCCGCTGTGATGCCGACAGCCCCAGCACCCTCCAGAGCGCGCCAGTCGATCTCGGAGGCGCGCTGCACCAGTTGGGCATAGCCGCAGCCGGCCTTTCTCCCCACTTCGACGAGGCGCTTTGAGTTCGAGGAGTTGGGCGCGCCAATCACCAGGAGCGCTTCGACTTTGGGGGCCAGTGTCTTGACGGCCTCCTGGCGGTTTGTGGTTGCGTAGCAGATGTCTTCCTTGTGCGGACCCACAATCGCCGGAAACCTCTCGCGCAAGGCACTGACGATCTCTGCCGTGTCGTCGACCGAGAGGGTTGTCTGCGTGATATAGGCCAGACGATCGGGGTCTTTCGTCACGAGGCTCGCAACGTCTTCGACCGTTTCGACCAGGAGAACGTCGCCCGCTCGCAACTGGCCCATTGTTCCGACCGTCTCCGGGTGGCCGGCGTGGCCGATCATGACGATCTGCAGCCCAGCCTCGTTGTGTCGTTCCGCTTCGATGTGGACTTTGGAGACGAGCGGACAGGTTGCATCGACATAGAGCATCTGCCGCGCTTCGGCCTCTGCCGGCACGGACTTCGGCACGCCATGCGCCGAAAAGATCACCGGCCTGTCCGTCGGGCATTCCGAGAGCTCTTCAACGAAGATCGCACCTTTGGCGCGGAGGCCGTCCACCACATACTTGTTGTGGACGATTTCGTGCCGAACGTAGACGGGCGCACCCCATTTCTCGAGCGCCATTTCCACGATTTTGATCGCGCGATCCACACCGGCGCAAAATCCGCGCGGTGCAGCGAGATAGAGCGTCATCTCCATCGCGAACCTCCCTTTCGCCCTCATCTACGGCAACTCTGCGCGTCTCGGCAAGACGCAGCGCTCAGCGCGATGCGCCGCCGAGCTCTGCCGCGACGGCCCTGAACACAGTTTCGAACATGTCCGTCGTCAGGCGGCCAGTGTTGGTGTTGTAGCGGGAGCAGTGATAGCTGTCGTAGACGGCAACAGGGCCGATGACGTGGCGCGCGCCGTGGGCAAACGGGTGGGCGGCCAGCCGATGCCCGAGGGCGCGCACCAGACTGTCATGGGCGATGCGCCCGAGGCAGACAATCGCGCGGATCCGGGGCAGGGCGGCGATCCGTGCCGACAAAAACTGCCGGCAGGTCGTGATCTCCGCGCCGATGGGTTTGTTTTGCGGTGGCACGCAGCGCACAGCGTTGGTCACCATCGCCCGTGTGAGGACCAGACCATCCCCGGGATCCGCCGCGAACCGGTCGTTGGCAAAGCCCACTTTGTCAAGCGTCGCATAGAGAAGGGCGCCGGCATAGTCGCCGGTGAAGGGCCTGCCGGTGCGGTTTGCACCGGAGACACCGGGCGCCAGCCCCACAATCAGGAGCTCTGCATCGGGATCGCCGAAGGAGGGCACAGCGCCATTGAACCAGGCGGGCTCCCGATCAGCGACGTCTTGCCGGTAGGCCACGAGACGCGGGCAAAGCGCGCAATCGCGCGGAGCCTCTGGCGGGATCACTGGTTCGCAACATCCTCGCGCGGGGGACGGCCGATCACGTCGCGCAGTTCCTCGAGCTCAATGAAGTTGTCGGCTTGCCGCCGCAACTCATCGGCGATCATCGGCGGTTGCGAGCGGATGGTTGACACGACCGAGACCCGGACGCCGCGGCGTTGCAGGCTCTCGACCAGGGGGCGGAAATCTCCGTCGCCTGAGAAGAGCACAGCGTGGTCGATCCGATCGGCGAGCTCCATCGCATTGACGGCAAGCTCGATATCCATATTGCCTTTGACTTTCCGCCGGCCGGTGGAGTCGATGAACTCCTTCGCCGGCTTGGTCACCATCGTATAGCCATTGTAGTTGAGCCAATCAACCAGAGGTCGAATAGGCGAATACTCTTCATTCTCCAGTAGTGCAGTGTAGTAGAAGGCGCGGAGAAGTTTGCCCCGTCGCATGAATTCAGCCCGAAGCAGCTTGTAGTCAATGTCGAAGGTCAATGCCTTTGCTGCAGCGTACAGATTCGATCCGTCTATGAAGAGCGCTAAACGCTCATCGCGGTAAAACATTGGGACTTTCTCCCGTGAAGGGTTATTATCCACGCGAGGGCAAACACACGACCTGGCGGGAAAGGACAGCGCCTCAACAGTAATGTCTGTTAACGCTCAGTGAAAGAGAGAAATCGGCGTATGCCTAAGCTCTGACACGCCATGCTGCCGCTTGTCATACCAGAGAAAATCATCTATGCGAAGCGCTCGCTTTGATGAAGTGGAGGCTTGAATGGCGCGTGTCACCGTCGAAGACTGTGTGGACAAGGTTCCAAATCGTTTTGAGCTTGTGATGCTGGCAGCACACCGCGCCCGGGAATTGTCGTCCGGGGGCGAGCTGACGATCGACCGCGACAACGACAAGAACCCGGTCGTGGCCCTCCGCGAGATTGCCGAGGAGACGCTGACGGTGGACGGTCTCCGCGAGCGGTCGATCGAATCGCATCAGCGCCAGATCGAAGTGGATGAGCCGGAGGAGGACTCGATGTCTCTCCTCATGGGCTACGACGCCCCCGCCCCGGTCGAAGACGACATGTCCGAAGAGAAGCTGTTGCGCGCATTGATGGAAGCGCAAGGCGACGGCTGAACCGCCTGTCGGAGCGACGGACTTGATCACAGCAGACCAGCTCGTCGACCTGATCAAGGCCTACAATCCGACCACTGACGAGGCCCGGTTGCGCCGGGCCTACGACATCGGACAGGTGGCCCACGATGGGCAGTGGCGCAGCTCAGGGGAGCCCTACTTCTCGCACCCGATCGAAGTCGCGGCGCTGCTGACCGAGCAGCGCCTGGATGACACGACAATCATCACGGCGCTTCTGCACGATACGATCGAGGATACGAAGGTCACGATAGAGAACCTTGCCTCGGCCTTCGATCACGAGATTGCGGGCCTCGTCGACGGTGTGACCAAGCTCACCAACCTTCAGCTCTCCTCTGTCGAGACCAAACAGGCCGAAAACTTCCGGAAGCTCCTTATGGCGATCGCCCGCGACCCGCGGGTGCTCCTCGTCAAGCTGGCCGACCGGCTCCACAATATGCGCACCATTCGGTATCTCGCGCAGACCAAACAGGTTCAGAAGGCGCGCGAGACCATGGACATCTACGCGCCGCTCGCGGGCCGGATGGGCATGCAGTGGATGCGGGAGGAGCTTGAGGACATCGCGTTCCGTGTGCTCAACCCCGATGCCCGCGCCTCGATTCTGCGCCGCTTCATCGTGCTCCGCCGGGAGAACGGCGACCTGATCCCGAAGATCACCGACGACATCTGTGCGGCGCTTGACGCACAGGGGATCGAGGCGGATGTGATCGGCCGCCAGAAGAAGCCCTACTCCGTCTGGCGCAAGATGGAGGAGAAGCAGGAGAGCTTCTCCCGCCTCTCCGACATCTACGCTTTTCGGATCGTCACGCGGGAGGCGGGCGACTGCTACACAGCACTCGGCGCGGTCCACAATCGCTGGGCCGCGGTTCCCGGGCGGTTCAAGGACTATATCAGCCAGCCGAAGTCGAACGGCTACCGCTCGATCCACACCACGGTCTCCGGCCGCTCGGCCAAGCGGGTCGAGATCCAGATCCGCACGCGCGAGATGCACGAAGTGGCCGAGACCGGGATTGCCGCGCACTGGTCCTACCGCGAGGGGGTTCGGTTCGAGAACCCGTTCACGGTCGATCCGGTCCGCTGGCTCGAGAAGCTGACGGAGAGTTTCCAGGCCGCCGAGAACCCCAACGATTTTCTCGAGCACGTCAAGCTCGAGATGTTCACGGACCAGGTCTTCTGCTTCACCCCGAAGGGAGAGGTGATCAAGCTGCCGCGCGGTGCCACGCCGATCGACTTTGCCTACGCGATCCACACCCGGATCGGTGACAGCTGCGTCGGTGCGAAGGTGGACGGGCACCGTGTCCCCCTCTGGACCCGGCTCCGAAATGGTCAGTCGGTGACGATCATCCGCGCAGAAGGCCAACGCCCGCAGGCGAGCTGGGAGGAGATGGTGGTCACCGGGCGCGCAAAAGCGGCGATCCGCCGATCCCTGCGGGAGGATCACCGTGCGGCGCATGTCCGCCTCGGCGCCGAAATCGCACGCGTCGCCCTCGAACGCGTGGGCAAGCGTGCCACGGACAAGGCGCTCGCCACAGCGGCGGAGCGTTTTGGCTTCGCAGCGCCCGAGGAGCTCCTGCTCCGCCTCGGCGCGTCCGAAATCACGGGCACCGAGCTGATCCGCCATCTCTACCCCGAACTCACCGCCGATGCGCAGGAGCTGAAGGCGTCTATGCCGCTGCCAGGCCTCGGGATTGTCGGTCTCGAGCCCGGCCAGGTGCCGCATCCGGCGCCGTGTTGCCAGCCGATCCCGGGCGAACGCATCGTGGGCATCGCGACGCGCGGCGGCGCGGTTGACGTGCATGCGATCGATTGCCTGACACTCGCAAAACTCGAAGACCGCGCCGAGGAATGGCTCGACATCGCCTGGTCGCCCGAGGCCGCGCGGCGGGCGCATTTGGCCTGTCTTGAAGTGACAATCGCAAACGATGCGGGCGTTCTCGGAAAAGTGTGCACACTGATCGGCGAGCAACGCGCGAATATCACAGACATTGTCTTCACGGACCGCAAACCGGACTTCTATAAGGTGGTGATCGATCTCGAGGTGCGCGACGTCACGCATTTGCATAACGTTCAAACGGCGCTCGAGGCGGATCAGGATGTGAGCCAGGTGGTGCGGTTCCGCGGCCTCGTCGCAGACGGTGCGCTGGTTGGTGCATCCTGATGGTGGTGGCCGCGGGGAGTTGGGGAGTTCTGAGTGTTCAAACGACGGAAGAGCCTCGGGTTCTTGGCAAAGACGCGGGAGTGGGTGTACCCCCGCTCCGGCTGGCGGCGCGCGTTGGAGTATATCGGCCACCGGATCAAGCGCCTGCCTGACACACCCCACAAGATCGCGCTTGGTTTTTCCTGCGGGGTCTTCGTGTCGTTCTCACCGCTCTTTGGGTTCCACTTTATCTACGCAGGGGTGTGCGCCTGGATCGTTCGGGGCAACATCCTGGCGGCCTTCATTGGCACGCTCGTCGGCAACCCGGTGACGTTCCCGTTGATGGCGACCACGTCACTCACGGCCGGCTACTGGCTGCTCGGCGTTGAGGCCGAGGCCGCTGGGTTTCGCGCCATCATGGACCGGTTTGGCGAGGCGGTCGGCGCGCTCTGGCAGGCGGTGAGGGCGCCGTTCGGCGGGGGGCCTGCAGATCTTTCTGGGCTTGGTGCCTTTTGGTCCGAGGTCTTTCTGCCCTACTATGTGGGAGGGATTTTTCCGGGGCTCCTGGTGGCGGCGGTGTTCTACTTCGCCACACGCCCGCTGGTTGAGGCCTATCAGACCCGCCGCCGCGCCCGCCAAGTGGCGAGCGCCAAGCGGCGGCTTCTGCAGACCAAGGCCGGCGGGATCTCGAAATCCAGCCCCTGAGACCCGGAGGGAGAGAGATGAGACACCCAGTTGGACGCCTCCGTCTCGGCGTGAACATCGACCACGTCGCGACTGTGCGGAACGCGCGGGGCGGCGACACGCCCGATCCGGTGCGCGCGGCAAAACTGGCCGAGGCTGCCGGCGCGGATGGCATCACCGCCCATCTCCGCGAAGATCGGCGCCACATCGCCGACGACGATATCGGTCGGCTGATGGACGCGATCAGCCTGCCGCTCAACTTTGAGATGGCTGCGACCGACGAAATGCAGGCCATCGCGCTCCGCCACCGTCCGCACGCCGTCTGCATCGTGCCAGAGCGGCGCGAGGAGCGGACGACCGAGGGCGGCCTCGAGGTCGCACGGGAGGAGAACCGGCTTGCGCATTTCATCGCGCCCTTGGCCGATGCCGGTTGCCGCATCTCGATTTTCATCGCGGCCGACCAGCGCCAGATCGAGGCCGCGCATCGGATCGGCGCGCCTGTCATCGAGCTCCACACAGGTGCCTATTGCGACGCTCATGCGGAGGGCCGATCCGAGGCGTGCACAGCCGAGCTCGCGCGGCTCCGCGACATGGCGGCATTTGCGCATGATCTTGGCCTCGAGGTGCATCTCGGCCACGGGCTGACCTATGACACGGTCAAGCCGATTGCGGCGATCCCGGAGGCGATGGAGCTCAACATCGGGCATTTTCTGATCGGTGAGGCGATCTTCTCGGGTCTCGATTCGGCGATCCGCCGGATGCGAGCGCTGATGGACGATGCCCGGGCGGAGGCCTCCGGCGAAGGCGCCGCCTGATCGGGTCAACCGCTGCCCCGTTCGAGCAAGCAGCTCAACGCGCGCAGGCGTGTCCCCTGCTCTCGTGCGGATCGCGCCCCGCCTGCGACACGGTGATGCCCGAGGCCCGCGCCACTCCGGCCGCTTCGATCTGTGGCGCCCCGCAAAGCGGCCTTCAGAGCCGGCGCAGACGTCGACGACCATCCTGACGCCGTGCTGGGCTAGGTCAGTACAATCCGTGCCCTCCTTGGGGCCCGCGTGGCGCGCCATCCGGCGGAGATTGCCTCCGCTCGACGCCTCGTTGAAAGAGATCCGATGGCCATGCTCGCCCGATGCATCATGGACTGCGCCTCAGCCGCCCGCCAGGTTTCGGGACCACCAGAGCATAGAGGGCACGTTCGGCGGCGCGGTCTCGATTGGAGGTGCGAGCGGCACGCTCGCGGCCATGGCCCGCGTCTGTCACGGTGTCCCGGCCGCGAGTGCGCGCTCGGGACGTTGGAGCCGCGCGTCGTGCCCCGAGCTCGGGCGACACCCCGGGTGTCGGCTCTCGTCAGGTGCCTTTCGCGCCGTGTGACGGCTACAGGTCCCCGCCCCTTGGTCGGTTCTGGCGGAGTGCGGCTGACACCACCGCAGACGTCTCGGCATGCACGGCTGTGCGAGACACGCTTGGAGCGTCTTGAAACATCGCATCCATGTCCTCAGGCGGCTCTGCTGACGGCTGGCAGAGGAACGTGTAGTGGCCGACATGCTCGCCGACACTTGTGTGGGAGAACAACGGATTGCACGCGCGGAGCCAGTCTGCGCATAGCGCTGTCGGCGCCTCCACATCGGCCTCGCCCGTCACCAATGCGACCGGGATCTGGATGGCGGCAATGTCGGCGGGATCGAAGGCCCGGACGGGGGGCGGGGGCGCTATCGTCACCAGACTTGTGACCCGGGGATCGCTGTAATCGGCGCCTTGTCGCGCCCAAGACGCCTGCATGGCCTCAGAGGTCTCGAGCAAATGCGGCAAGGCGGCGGTGAGGGTCGGATACTCCCGCGGGCCGGAGGAGAACGGACCTGTTCCAGCCCAAGACGCGTATCGCTCCATCGAGCTTCGTGCGCCGGCGAGGGACAACACGGTGTGCCCGCCGAGCGAGAAGCCGAGGGCTGCAACGCGGGTGAGGTCGAGGCGCCCGGCAAACGGGCCACGGTCGGCGTGCGCGGTAAGGAGGGCGGAGAGGTCGAGGGCCCGCTCCCACCAACAGAGGAACCCCTCGGCGACATAGGGCTGCCCCGCCGTGTTGCCGTGGTGATGGGCTCCGATCACGATATGGCCTTCCGCCGCAAGCGAGCGGGCGATCCAGCCGATGCTCTCGGGCGAACCGCCGGTTCCGTGCGAGAGGAGGACGACCGGAAGTGCATCGCCTTTGGCCAGCGGCGCCTCCGACCAGATCTCGCCGAGATCGAAGACCGGATTGCGCACAGCTCTGCTATCTGGCGTGGAATCGGCGGGATACCACGCGGACCAAGCCAGCGGGCGCGGGCCGCTCAGATCCCAGGCCGGCCGCGTGTCATCCTCCAATTGCCCTGTTTGATATCCGACATCCCACATGTCGCCACCTTAGCCACAAACACGCCTCAGGTGCACGCCCATGTCTGACGGCGCTCCGCACGGAAGCGGGGCCGCTACGGGTGTTTTGTAGCTCAACACCGCATCGCCTGCATCGGACGAGTGCGACCGTCAAAGCCGCGGACCGCCGCGACACTCAAGCTCCCGCCGCACGCACCAGCGCTTTTAGCCGCAGGCAGGTACGGAGAACGGCACGTCGCGTCAGCCGCGGCATGACAGTCGTGTCACCCGAAGCCCGGCTGTCGGCGCAAACGGTTTCAGTGCTCCGACAAGGGGACCGCCTGGACGCCTGATCGTCGCGGACCGAACCTCGCACCCGATGGCATCCCCAGTTTCAGGCCGGTCTGCGCGGTGGATGCTGAGCACGGCCTGTCCGCCACACCGGATGTGACCGCTTCTGGCCAGCCCGCGAGCGCGGCGTGGCCCCTCTGCGCGCGTTACCGTTGACCGGCCTGGTTCTGCACAGAGCGGGACCCACGCTGTGATGTGGTCGACCGGCGGTTGGCGCTTCGATCAGGATTGAGGTTGTGTGCCCGAACGGCAGTGTCGCGCGCTGCGGTCTCATCCACAATGCGCAGGCGAGGTCATCGCGTTGGGTGCGCCACGGTCGGGTCTAATCCGCGCGAGGTGAGGCTCAAGACTGCGCAGATCGTCTGCACAGTCCCAGTGCGCAGCGACACCGCCGCCGGTCGAGGACATCACTCCAGTCGGGGGGTGATTGTGCGGGTCGGTGCTCTCAGACGGTCCTGCGCCCATGGATCCTGTTCGCCCGTTGCCGCGACGGGTGTGTCAGGTTGGGCGGCGAGGTGGATCCTGCCTCTCTGCACGCACACCGGAGCGACAGCGCGCACCTGGACTGCGCGCGATCCTGCAACCTGACCGCCCTAGGTGTGGGAGACGCTGGAGGCTGGATCCGCCCGCGGCCGAGCCGCGTCTGAGGGCAGGACAGCTTGTGCTGGCCTTCCCGCCGGTCTGCGCGTAGGAGGCGATGTGTGGAGGCAGCCGCCACCGCGATGGATGCCATGGACGTGGAGCCGTTTTGTCTGAGCGACGACATGACCCCCAGCCTCTGAGGTTTGGCGCTCGGCCCTTGGGCGACGGTGACATCGGCGCATGATCCTCGGCATCGGGACCGATCTCTGCAACATTGAACGGATTGAGCGGACGCTTGAGCGGTTTGGCGACCGATTTCGGAACCGGGTCTTCACAGAGATCGAGCAACGACGGGCAGAGCGGCGCCAGGATGTGGCTGGCACCTATGCCAAGCGTTGGGCCGCGAAGGAAGCGTGCTCAAAGGCGCTCGGCACCGGGCTTCGGATGGGGATCGCCTGGAGGGACATGGCCGTCTCGAACCTCGAGACCGGGCAGCCGGTGATGGAGGTGACCGGCTGGGCGTCGGAGCGGCTCGCCGCGATGACCCCGCCGGGTCACAAAGCCGTCATCCATGTCACGTTGACCGACGACCACCCCTGGGCGCAGGCCTTTGTTGTGATCGAGGCGCGACCGGGCGGCGCTTGACACCCCGGGGGGCAGGCGCGACAAGCGCGGCGTTTGGACTGGGCGCAAAGGCTGGGTATGTCTGAGAAACAAACGCTGATTGGCAGTGTGATCGAGACTGTAAAGACGGTCTTTTATGCGCTGCTCCTCGCCGGTCTGATCCGCACACTCATTTTTCAGCCGTTTTGGATCCCGTCGGGCTCGATGAAGCCCACGCTTCTGATCGGCGACTTTCTTTATGTGAACAAGTTTGCCTATGGATACTCTGCCTATTCCTGCCCGACGATCCACCCGATCTTCCCGGTTGTCGGTGGCATCAACCTCTGCGGGTGGGCGGAGGGGGCGGACGATCGGCTCTTCGGCAGTGAGCCCCAGCGGGGGGACGTGATCGTCTTTCGCCATCCGGTCTCGGGCCAAGACTACATCAAGCGCCTGATCGCCCTTCCTGGCGACACTGTGGAAGTGCGCGACGGGGCGCTCGTTCTGAACGGAACCCCGGTTCCAACCGAGCAGATCGAGGATTTCGTCGAGACCTTCGCACGGCAAGGTCCGACGCGGAGCCCGCCGATCTGTCTTCGTGCGGCCGGGCAGGGCGGTGACTGCGTCAAGCACCAGTTCAGCGAAACGCTGCCCGAGGATGTGAGCTATTCAACGCTCAGCGTCGGTCTCTCTCGCGGCGACACGCTCGGGCCGGTGCGGGTGCCTGAGGGACAGTTCTTCTTCATGGGCGACAACCGCGACAACTCCCTCGACAGCCGCTTTGACCGGAGCGCCGGCGGGGTTGGCTTTGTACCGCGCGAGAACCTGATCGGCCGGGCGGACAGGGTGATTTTCTCCTCCTCCGGGGCGTCGATCTTTTTCTTCTGGACGTGGCGGGGCGATCGGTTCTTCCGGGCGGTGGAGTGAGCGGGCCGCGCCCCCGCCAAGCCGTGCTCGTGGCCGCCATCTTTCTGGCGGCCGCCCCGATAGCCCTGATCCTCGTAGCACTCGCCGCGCCGCTCTTGGGAGCAAGGGTCGTGGGGGCCGGATACTACAGTATTCCGTCCGGCTCGATGAAGCCTGCGATCCTCCCCGGCGATCGGGTCATGACGGCGCGCATGTCGGGCGAGCCGGCGCGGGGACAGGTTGTGGTCTATCGCCACCCAGGCTCGGGCCACACCCACATTGCCCGCGTGATTGGGCTTCCGGGTGAGCGCGTGGCCGTCGAGAACGGCGTGCCGAGCGTTGATGGTGCGCCGGCAGAGCATCGCCCGGCGCCCGATTTCGTTGAGCCTTTCGTGTTCGCTGACCGCATCCTGCCCAAGTGTCAGGGCCAGCCGCGGGTGGGGGAACCGTGCGTGAAAGCTGCCTTGGTCGAAGCGTGGCCCGATGCCGCGCCGTTCACCGTTCTTGATGTCGGCAAGACCCGCGGGGACATTTTGCCGCCGACGGAGGTGCCGGCGGCGCATGTGTTCCTCCTCGGAGACAACCGCGACAACGCGCTCGACAGCCGGTTCCCGCTGGACCTCGGCGGTCCGGGCTTTGTGCCTGTCGCGAACGTGTTCGGGCGGGTGACGCGGGTGCATTACTCGCTCGGGCCGGGCGGACCGCGGACCGAGCGGACTTGGCTGGCGGTCGAGTGAAGCTGAACGCCAAGCAGGCGGCGCTGGCAGAGGCGCTCGGGCACCGCTTCGCTGAGCCGCGGCTTCTGGTCGAGGCGCTGACCCACGCCTCGCTCGCGCGGCAGGGGCGCGACAATCAGCGGCTGGAGTTTCTCGGCGACCGGGTCCTCGGCCTCGTGATCGCCGAAGCGTTGCTTGCCGCCGACCCCAGCGCGCGGGAGGGCGATCTCGCCCCGCGGCTGAACGCGCTTGTCCGGAAGGAGACCTGCGCCGAGGTGGCTGAGGAGATCGGCCTCGGCGCCGCGCTTCTGATGGGCCGCTCAGAGCAGAGTTCGGGCGGGCGGCGCAAGACGGCGCTGCTCGGCGACGGGATGGAGGCGGTGATCGCTGCGGTCTATCTCGATGCGGGGTTCGAGGCCGCCCGTGCGCTCATCCGGCGGCTCTGGGGCAGCCGGATTGCGACGATGCCAGAGAGCGTTCGGGACGCAAAGACAATGCTTCAGGAATGGGCGCAGGCCCGAGGTCTTGCCCCGCCAACGTATATCGAGGCCGGGCGGAGTGGGCCCGATCACGCACCGGTCTTTGCCATTGAAGTGCAGCTCGACACCGGGGAGAGCGCGCATGCAGAGGCGGGCTCCAAGCGTGCGGCCCAGCAGGCAGCGGCCGAGGCGCTCCTCGCCAAAGTGGAGGGCAAAGGCTGATGAGAGCGTCTGGGCGACCTGGAGCTGCACTCCGCCACACGAGCCGTGCCCTCCCCAGCGAATTGGTCCGGCGGGCCTTTGCTGAGCCACGAGTGCACGCCCGGGACGGTGGTCTCGACACGCTCCGAACCTGCTCTGATCCCCGAACCGGTGTCGAGGTGGGATCGCGGCGCCCGAGGCTCGGACGATCTGGGAACCGTCTCTTGGGTGCAGCACGCCCCAGCCGGAACAGAGCCGTGTTCGAGGTTTGGGCAGACATGATCGAGAGCGCGGCCAGGATGTCTCGTCCGCGAGCCAATGGAGAGATGCTGTGAGCGGGACGCGTGCGGGCTTTGTTGCGCTCATTGGGGAGCCCAATGCAGGCAAGTCGACGCTGACCAATGCACTTGTCGGCGCAAAGATCTCCATCGTCACGCACAAGGTGCAGACAACGCGGGCGCGGATCCGGGGCGTTGCGATGGTGGGGGAGGCGCAGCTCGTTCTCGTCGACACGCCCGGCCTCTTCCGGCCGCGGCGCCGGCTTGACCGTGCGATGGTGAAGGCGGCCTGGTCGGGGGCGGCGGATGCCGATGTCGTGGTCCTCTTGATTGAGGCCCATCGTGGGGTGACCGAGGGCGTGGCGGAGATCCTGGACACTCTGAAGGAGCGGATCGGTCCGCGTCCCGTGGCGCTTGCCATCAACAAGATCGATCGGGTGAAGCGCGACACCCTCCTCGCGCTGGCCGAGGCGGCAAACGCGGCCTTCCCCTTCACGGCGACGTTCATGATTTCGGCTGAGAAGGGCTATGGGCTGAGCGACCTCTCGGACTGGCTGGCGGCCGAAGTGCCGGAAGGGCCATGGCTCTACCCCGAGGATCAGATCGCCGACCTGCCGCTTCGGATGATCGCGGCTGAGATCACGCGCGAGAAGCTGACGCTGCGCCTCCACCCGGAGGTGCCCTACCAGTTGACCGTCGAGAGCGAGAATTGGGAGGAGCGGCGGGACGGCTCGGTGCGCATCGATCAGGTCATCTATGTCGCGCGGGCAGGCCACAAAGGCATCACGCTCGGACCGAAGGGCGCCACCATCAAGGAGGTCAGCATGGCCGCGCGCGCGGAGCTTGAGACATTTCTCGAGCGGCGCGTGCACCTCTTCCTGCAGGTCAAAGTGCGGGAGGGCTGGCTCGAGGAGGCCGAGCGCTACGGTGAAATCGGGCTCGATTTCAAGGACGGCGCCGAGGGGTGACTCCGGCGCCGGAGGGCCTCTTCAGAGCGCCCCGATCCGGCGGACCCCGCCGTCATATGTCGGGACCGTCAGCACGAAGGGATCGGTCGGGAAGCAGATCGCGTGTTCTTCGAGCATGCCGATTGCGATCTCCTCACCCATGCGCAGGCTGTCGAAATAGTCGGTGAAGTAGTGGACACCGCCCATGTTCCGCCCGATCGAGATGTTGGCGGCGAGCTTGTTGAGCTCCCCCTCGAGGGTCAGCGGTGCCCCGGGTTCCTCGGCGGCAAGGGACGCGCCATCCTCTGTCGCGACATACTGGATCGGTGTGTCGACCTCACCTGCCCCGGCAGGTGCCAGAAACCCGATCTGTGCGTCGGCGCCCGCACGCGCGCGCGAGACCATGGGCGTCGACGTGTCGAAAAAGGCTTTCAGCACGGTCACGCACGCACCTGCCACGGTCGCATGCCCCGCACCATAGGCCGGGTGCATGGGGGATCCCTCCTGGAACGCCATCGGCAAGAGGCGCGTGCC
>JBCDHQ010000012.1:0-31277 GCA_038749815.1 Pseudomonadota bacterium
ATACAGAACGCGATACAAGGCTGATGCCTGCGCGTACTCTAGTGGTCTGAGACCCCGCGAGGGAGGAGGCTCACATGGACAACATCGACACCGCGCCCCAAAGCGCCCCGCAGGTCGCCTCCTCCGAGACCCGGGCGCTGATGCAGGATGTGTTCGACGCTCTCGAGGATGGCATCGCGCTTTTTGACGAGCAACTTCGCTTCGTCCTGGCAAACCGGCGCTATGGCGAGCTGGTCCTGCCCGAGGGTCATCCGCCGCTCCGACCCGGGGAGACGGCGCTCGACATCGGCAAGCGGGTCTTTGCCTCGGGCGCTTATGTTCTGCCGGCCGGGACCGAACCCGACGCCTTGGCGGAAGCGACGGTCGAGTTCATCCGGTCCTATGTCTGGGATCTGGAGTTGGAACGGAGCGACGGCCGGTTTCTGAGCGCGGCGTCAAAGAAGACCGCCCTTGGCGGATACATGATCACGGCCAAGGACATCACCGACCGAAAACGGGCGGAGGCGGTGGAGGCGCACAAACGCGCCGCGGTGCATGGCGCCATCGGTGCGCTCGAGGAAGGGGTCGCGCTGATCGACCGGGACATGCGCGTGGTGCTCTCGAATCCCCGCTTCCTCGACCTCATGCAAGCGCCAGGATGGGCTGCACCGGACCCCGATGCGCCCCTTCGGGATCTTTTGGAGACTGCCGGGGCCGCGGGACATCTGACGCTGCCCGCAGGTGTGGATGCGGCGTCCCATGCTGCGGCCCTGCTGAGCTGGCTGGCCGGCACGGGGTTGCCGCGCGAACAGGCCATCGCCGGCGACCGGACGCTGCAGATGCGCGTCAGCAAGACCGAGCTCGGCGGGCACCTCCTGATGGTCTCGGACCTGACGGAGGCGCGGAACTCGGAGCAACGGGCGCGCGATATGCTCTTTGATGCGTTCCAGTCGCTCGACGAGGGGATGGTGCTCTGCGACGGGCAGATGCGGTTTCTCTTCGGCAACGACGCCTGGCACAAGATGATGTTCGACCGTCCCGATCGCATCCCGCCCAAACCGGGGCAGAATGTGATCGAAAATCTGATCGCCCATATTCGAACCGGTTATTACGACATCCCGCCGGACATGACCGAGGAAGATTATACCCAGTGGATGATGCGCGGCATGGCCGAGTACGGCAAACAGGTGCCCTACCGTACCGCCGATGGGCGGCATTTCATCGGCTCATCCCATCTCACATCTTTTGGCGGCGCTCTCCTTTTCATCAGAGACGTCACCGACCGGCACAATGCCGAGGAAAAAGCCCGCGACATGCTTCTTGAGGCGCTGCAGGGTCTCGATGAGGGGCTCGCGCTCTACGACCAAGACATGCGGTTTCTTTACGCCAACCGGGCCTGGCGGAAGATCTTCAGGTTCGAGGACCGCCCGCCCTCGGAATTTGGGGTCTCGGCGGAGGCGGTCTTTGCCGAAGACGTCGCCCTGGGGCGGTTCCTCGTGCCCGAAGGCAGCACGGCCGAGACCTATCCCGATGAGGTCTTCGACAAGATCCGGGGCCATGTCCATGACTTCCCGCTCGATCTTGCGAACGGCCGGCACCTTCTCGGCTCCAGCCATGAGACCGGGCTCGACGGTTATCTGGTCTCCTTCAGCGATGTCACCGAAGCCCGAAAGCGGGACGAGAAGGCGCGCATGACCTTCTACGACGCGATCCAGGCGCTCGACATCAGCGTGGCGCTCTTCGATCCGGAGTTTCGTTTCGTCTTTGCCAACAAAGCGTGGCACGAAATGTGGTTTGCGGGCGGCACGGGGCCGGCGCCGGGGGCGCTGCCCGAGGAGATGGTCGCCGTCCCCCTCGCCCGCGACCCGGACAAAGAGGCCGCCGCCGCGCCGCCCGAGACCTTTGCCGCGGAGCTCTATCGGATTGCGCGCGCCGAGGTGAAGGACCATGCGTTTCACACGCGGGATGGGCGGATCATTCTCGGCTCCTCCCAGAAGACCGACCTCGGCGGGTATCTCTTTTCCTTCGTCGACGTGACCGAGCAGCGGCGGGCCGAGGAAAAGCGGCTCGAAGCGGTGAACGATGCGCTCGACGCGACGGATTTTCCGATGGTGCTGCTCGACGCGGAAAAGCGCTTCGTCCTGGCCAACGATGCGTGGTTTCGGATGTTCGGAAGCAAAGGCCGCGCGCCGCGACCCGGGGAGCCGGCGGAGGAGATCTTTTGGCGCAACATCAACTCCGGCTACTACCTTCTGCCGGAGGGGGTGACAAAGGAGGATCTGCACCGGAAGGGACTGGCCTTCATCTCGACCTACGGGCGGGACTTTCCGCTGACCACCGCCGACGGGAAGCTCTTTCTCGGCAGCTCGAGCAAAACGGCCCTTGGTGGGTTTCTTCTCTCCTACCGCGATATCACAGAGCAGACCCGAGCCGAGGAGGCGCTGGCCGAGCAGCGCGAGATCTCACACCAGAACGAAAAGCTCTCCGCCTTGGGCGAGCTCCTGGCCGGCGTGGCGCACGAGCTGAACAACCCCCTCTCCGTGATCTTCGGCTACAGCCAGATGTTGCAGGGCAAGGTTGAGGAGCCGATCCTCGCCGAGCGCATCGACCTGATCTGTCAGTCGGCCGAGCGTGCGGCCAAGATCGTGCGCACTTTCCTCGCGATGGCGCGCCAGCGTCCGATGAAGATCGAGCGCTGCTCGATCAACGAGGTCGCGCTGACCGCGCTCGAGGTCTGCAGCTACAGCCTGAAGTCCAACGGGACCGAGGTCGTGACCGAGCTCGATGCCGAGGTCCCGGCTGTCAGCGGCGACTTCGATCAGTTGGCACAGGTCCTCTCCAACCTTATCATCAATGCAGGGCACGCGGTGGAGCCGCAGCGGGCGGGCGGGCGCATCACGCTCAGCAGTGCGTATGACGCCGAGACCGACGAGACCGTGCTCTGCGTCAAGGACAACGGCCCCGGAATCCCGGCCGAGATCCAGGGCCGCATCTTCGAGCCGTTTTTCACCACCAAGGATGTCGGCGAGGGCACCGGGATCGGCCTCGCCTTCAGCCACCGCATCGTCGCGAGCCACGAGGGCGCGCTCAACGTGCGCTCGACCCCAGAGGACGGCACCTGTTTCTCGTTGCGGCTGAAATCGGCAGGCCGCGACGCCGACACGCTTGGAGCCTCGGACCCCCAGACACGGGCCCGCCACGTGAAAACGGTTCTCGTTGTGGATGACGAGGCCGGTGTGGCGCAGCTCGTCTCCGACATCCTGACCGAAGAGGGTCTGGCCGTCACGACCACCACCAGCCCCCGCCACGCGCTCCGCCTGGTCGAAGGTCGGCCCTTCGACGCGGTTCTCAGCGATTTCAAGATGCCCGACATGGATGGGGAGGCGTTCTACAAGGCGATGCGCGTGATCTCCCCCGCCACGGCGCGGCGCATGGGCTTTATCACCGGCGACGCGATGAGCGCGCATGTCCAACGCTTCTTCGCCACCTGCAAGCGGCCCTACATCGAAAAACCGATCGTGCGGGGGGAGCTTATGACCCTTCTCGCCAGATCCTCGGAAAGCGCGGAGATCGACCCATGAGCGGCACCATTCTGATTTGCGACGATGAGGCGCCGCTCCGCAGGCTCCTCAAGGACCACTTGTCCGAGACCGGGTATGACGTGGTCGAAGCGGCCGATGCTGATGCGTTGCGCGCCCGGTTGGGCGAGGTCTCGCCCGATCTGATCATCCTCGACATCCGCATGCCCGGCACTGACGGGCTGACCGCGCTCCGGGAGCTGCGACAGTCCTCGCAGATCCCGGTCATGATGCTGACCGCGGCCGGCGATGTGGTCGACAAGGTTCTCGGCCTCGAATTCGGTGCCGACGACTACCTCGTGAAGCCGGTCGACCTGCGGGAGCTTCAAGCGCGCGTCCGTGCCGCAATCCGGCGGAGCGAGATCCGAAAGACCGAAGAGACCGCGGCCGAGCGCATCACCGGAACCGTGGCCTTCGGGACATGCCACCTCGACCTCGACGCCGCGCGGCTCTACCGGGCCGATGGGTCCGAGATTGCGATCACGGCGATGGAGTTCAGCCTCCTCCGGGTCTTCGCCCAGAACCGCGGACGCACGCTCAACCGCGATCAACTTCTGGAACAGGCCCATGAGCGCGGGTGGGAACCCTTCGACCGCTCGATCGACCTCCGCATCTCCCGCATCCGCCGCAAGATCGAGGCAAACCCCACCAAGCCCGAGGTTATCAGGACTGTGCGGGGCATCGGCTACATTTTCGGCTGAGCCCGCGCCCACAACCCCGGCCACGGGCCTTTATCGGGCGGCCATTCCCGGCGCCCGGTCTCCTTGCGCAAGCATGCGTTGATCGGCCACCGGCCGGTGGGACACGCTCGCGAGGGCTCCGTTAAACACCCTCTAAGGCCCCCGCTTTTCCCGAAAAATCGTGGCCCACGCCGTCCGGGTGCAGCACCGCTTCGCGCGGAGCAAGTCAGATGTCGATGATCTGTTTGCTGAACAGGGGGTCGTCGTGACACGCGAGACGCTCCGGCTTTGGGTCAACCGCTTCGGGAGCCATTTCGCGAAGAACATCCGCCGCAACCGACTGACCGCAAACTCACATCGCAATGCCAGATCTAACGACCATGACCTCTGGTCCGCTTACGCCCTCAAAACGACGGCTTGATCACCTGAGCTCTCGGGACGTCCAACCGACATCAAACAGCCTGATGGTGCCGGCTTATTGGATCCCCGTCAAACACGCAGTGGTCTCCGTCGCTCGGGAGAGATCTGCGGTGCTCCACTCACCGGATCGGGAAAGACATGCGCATCGAGGCCGTAAACCTCCTTGAGAAGTCCCGGCGTCACCACTGTCCGGGGTGGTCCGACCGCATGCACGTCACCTTCATTCATGACCACAAGGTGGTCGGCGAACCGGGCGGCCTGGCCGATGTCGTGGAGCACGACAGCCACGGTGCGTCCCCCAGCCGCAAGGTCATGCAGCAGTTCCAGCGTGTCGAATTGGTGGCGGATGTCGAGATAGGATGTCGGCTCGTCGAGCAGGATGACGGGCGTTTCCTGCGCGAGGCACATCGCGAGAAAAGCGCGCTGGCGCTGACCGCCCGAGAGCTCGCTCAAGGGGCGCTCGCGCAGTGCCGAAACGCCTGCGCGGTCGAGGGCGGCCTCGATGGCCCTGTCGTCTTCCGGCCGCCGCAGCCCGAGCAGGTTTTGGTAGGGCGCACGGCCATAGCCCACCAGTTGGACGACCCGAATCGCGGGGGGAACCACCGGTGTCTGCGGCAACATCGCGAGCCGACGCGCGATCACCCGGGGTCTGGTCCGCGCCACATCCATCCCGCCGACGCGCACATGGCCCGCACGAAGCGGCAGCAGTCCCGCCGTGGCCGCGAACAGCGTGGATTTCCCGCATCCGTTCGGGCCGATCAGTGCGGTCAACTGGCCCTCCGGGATGGTCAGGGTCACGTCGCGCAGCGAAAACTCCCGGTATCCCGCGCGGACGCCGTTGAGTTCGATCCTCACGGCCTCCCTCGCCGCTCGGTCAGAAGGATGAAAACGAAGAACGGCGCACCGAACAGCGCCGTCAGGATGCCGGCCGAGACCTCAATGGGTGGCGCCAGCGCACGGCCTGCGGCATCGGCCAGCACCACGAGCGCCATGCCGGTCAGCATCGCCGCCGGCATCAGCGCACGGTGATCGCCGCCCACCATCTGCCGCGCCAGATGCGGCGCCATGAGCCCGACGAAGCCGAGCGCGCCGACCACTGCGACCGAGACTGAGGCGATCACGGTGGCGAGGAGCAGCAAAAGGGGCCGCTCGAGCCGCACATCCATCCCGAGCCCGCGCGCATGCGCGTCGCCGAGGCGGATGAGGTCGAGCCGATAGGAAAGCGCCAGAGCGAGCGCCGTGAGCGGAACAAGGATCGGTGCGGCGGTCGCCACGTCCTCCCACCCGCGCGCCCAAAGCGAGCCGGTCATCCAGACGAGCGGAGCCGAAAAGAGGTAGGGCGGGGAGGAGACCAGCAGAAAATCGACGCCCGCATCGCAAAGAAAGCCGACCGAAATGC
The DNA here is from genome assembly GCA_038749815.1 of Pseudomonadota bacterium. Lineage (GTDB taxonomy): Bacteria > Pseudomonadota > Alphaproteobacteria > Rhodobacterales > Rhodobacteraceae > Algicella. The sequence goes on from JBCDHQ010000012.1 coordinate 6,057, forward strand.
CGATGAGCGCAAGCCGCGCGGGGCTCGCTCGCCGCCGGAGCGAGCCGAACCAGACGAGCCCCGCGGCCGTCATGCCGCCCGCCACGGCGATCGCCGGCAGCCAGCCGGGCGACAGCCCCGCGATCACCGCGAGGCACACCGCAAGTGCGGCGCCTGCGTTGATGCCGATCACCTTCGGGCTCGCCAGAGCGTTTCTGAGCAAAGCCTGGATGATCGCGCCCGAGAGCGCCAGCGCACCGCCGCAGACCAGCGCGAGCACGGTGCGCGGCAGCCTTGAGTTCAGGACGATGTAGTCCTGCCGCGGCCCGTCGAGGCCGAAGAGCGTGTTTGCGATCACGCTCCAGGGTATGGTCACCGCGCCGGCCGACAGCGACCAGATCGAGGCCAAACCCACGGCGGTGGTGAGCCCCGCAAGCGCCGGGACCGTCCACCGTCGGTCGGTGGGCGCGCCCGCGCGGTGCGCGGTCGGGGCGACGTCGGCGCTCATTCGAGCGCGTCCGAAAAGATCGCGAGATACAGAAAATAGGGTGCGCCGATCATTGCCGCAACGAGGCCGACGGGCACCTCAGCGGGGGCTGCAAGCATCTTCGAGGCGCCATCCGCGAGCAGCATCAGCGCCGCGCCCAGCGCAGCCGCGGCCGGCACCAAGATCCGGTGGTCGCCGCCGAAAAGCGCGCGCGCGACATGGGGCACGACAAGCCCGACAAAGGCGATCGGGCCCGCGACGGCGACGCTGACGCCAGCGAGGGCTGCGGCGACCACCGCGCCCGCAAGGAGCGTCCAGCGCGGATCGGCGCCGAGCCCGCGCGACGACGCCTCGCCGAGCGCCATCATGTTGAGCCGGTGCGACAGAAACGCGGCAAGAAGCCCGCCGATGCCGCTCCACACGGCCAGCGCTCGGGCGTTCGACCAGCGCATGTCGCCAATGTCTCCGACCGTCCAGCGCACCACGCTCCGCGCGAGATCATCTTCGAGCGTGTAGGCAAAACGCACCGCGGCATAGGCGAAGGCACCCACTGCGACGCCGCCGAGCACCAGCCGCATCGGGTCGATCCGCCCGCCGAACCCGCCGGCGATGGCGAAGGTGATCGTGCCCGCGCCAAGCGCCCCCGCAACCGCCATCGCATCGAGCGTTAGTCCGCTCGCCGCCGGGAAGGCGAGCGCCGCGACGAGGCCGAGCGCCGCGCCTTGATTGATCCCGAGAATAGCGGGCGAGGCCAGCGGATTGCGCGTGATCGCCTGCAGGATCAGCCCGGAGAGCGCGAGGTTCACGCCGAGCAGCGCGGCCACTGCCGTGCGCGGCATGCGAATGTCGAGCATGGTCGCGCCGGGCAGCGCGTCCGCCGCGCCGGTGGCCAACTCCCAGAGGGTCACGAGACCGACATCGGAGCGCCCGCCGGTGGCGAGCGAGATCATCGTACCGGAGCCGAGCGCCGCGCCGATGAGGGCGGTCGAGAGCGCCGCCCGGCGCGGGTTTCGATTAGCTGCCGCTCTCATCCGCACCGACGATCTTCAGAAGATCGGCGGCGGTCAGTTCGGCGGCAACCATGCCGCGCAGACGCGACCAGTTGTTGGCGACGACGTAATGCACCGCGTCCCCCTCCACCGCCGTCAGCGCCTGCCAAAGCGGCTCGCCCGCCCATGTGTCGGTGGCCGAGGGGTCGGTGTACTCGCCGAGGATCAGGATATCTGGGTCGATTTCGGAAAGCTGCTCCAGCGTCGTCTCTATGTAGTTGCGCTCATAGACGCCGCCTTCGCCGGGGGTCATGTTGGAGTCAAATCCGAACATCGCCAGCAGCGCGCCGTTGTAGGAAGGCGGCGCGTGCAGATAGAGCCCATCTGCGTTGGTGACGCCGAACTGCGCCGAAACGCCCGCGGCATGGGGGCGGATGCGCTCGGCGAACGCCGTCATGGTGGCCTTGTGTTCGGCGATGCGCGCGGTCATCGCCTCGGGCTGGCCGATCGCTTCGCCGATCACCGCCATCTGCGCAACCGAAGCATGGTAGTCGCCGCCGAGACTGTCGAGAACGATGGTCGGCGCGATCTGGCTCAAGGTATCGTAGGCGGCCGAATGGCGGGTCTTGTCTGCGATGATCAGATCCGGGGCGAGCGAGGCGATGATCTCGAGGCTTGGCGTCTTTCGCGTACCGACTGACGTCCATGCGTCGCCGAGGATGTCGCCGTAGACGGTCATCACCCGGTCAGGGTTGTTGTCGTCAGCGATACCGACGGGCACCATGCCGACCGACACGAGCGCGTCAATGAAGCTGAATTCCAGCACCACGACACGCTCGGGATCGGCCGGCACTGCGGTCGTTCCCATCTCGTGAGAGATGTCGGCGGAGACTGCCATATGCGCCCCGAGTGTCGTGGCGAGGATCAGCGGCAGGATCAATCGGCGGTTCAGCGGCATAGGGAGAGCTCCTGTGCGAAGGATAAGGGCGCAGATCATCGGTCCCTCAATCCGACAAATTTAGTAAGGATTGCGTGCGAGCTGTCAATTGGCGATGCATGCCTGTGTCGCACAAACCGAAAGCCGGGTGGCACGAGCTTCGGCGCTTGGCGGTTTGGAGGACACCTGAGGCGGGCAAGGGGACGCATTGATTTGCGAGGAGTGCGTCGATCTGCTGCGTGCATCGTGCGCGGGTTCGGACTCACCTTTTTCTCAACTGGCCATGCCAAGGGCGCCTGATCGCCAACGGTCACTTCGTGCAGAGGTGGTCGAACGCGCGGTCTCGACCGAACTTTGGTACAGAAATGGCTCGGCGCGGCGAGCCGGGATCTTCCCCCGTCGACGAGACGCGATACCTTAGCCTGTAGCCAGCGCCGCCCGCGCAAGCCCGAAACCTCGGTTTGCGGAGGCTGCCATGACCCATCCCGACTACCCCCTTGAAGCCGAGGCCGACTTGCCTGGCGTCAGCCATGCAGCGATGCGGCAGATGATCCTCGCGCAGGCGTCGGCCGCCAAGATGCCCGTGCTCGAGGATGCGGACGACCGTCTGACCGTGTGCACGGCGCATGGCCTGATCGGGCTTCGCCCCGGCCGCGCCACGGCGACGGCCGGGATGGTCGCCGCCGAAGATCCGCGTTGGCTCTTCGTGATGAAGAACGCCGTTGTCGCCCAGATGCGCGCAGCGCTGCCGGCCGTTGCCGAGGCCATGCGCTGGTCGGACGGCGACGCAGTGGGCGGGCTGCCGCCCAACTTCATGTTTGTGCGTGTGCGTTCGGTCGAACCGCTCGGCCCGATCTTCCTCCGCGTGACGCTGGAGGGCGAGGACATGTCCGCGCATGGCGACAGGGCGATCCATTTCCGCCTCGTGCTGCCACCGGCTGAGGACCAGCCCGTTTGGCCGAGCGTCGCAGCGAACGGGTCCATCGTCTGGCCCGAGGGTCCGGGCGCGCCACACCGCCCTGTCTACACAACGCGCGCCGTCGACCACGTGGCCAACACGCTTGTGACCGACGTGTTCGTCCATGAGGGAGGCCGAACCACGGCGTGGGCGCGCGACGTGATGGATGGTGCGCGCGGGCGCACGGTGATCGGCGTTGTCGGACCCTCGGGTGGGGGGCTTCTGGCAGCTGAGCGGGTGCTTCTTGCCGCCGACGAGACAGGCTTTCCCGCCGCCGCGCGCCTCCTCGAGAACCTTCAATCGACGGCGCGGGGCCTCGTGCTCCTCGAGGCGGACGACGGCGCAGACTGCGCCTACCCGATCGACGCGCCGGAGGGTGTGGAAATCCGCTGGCTCGTCCGCTCGCGCGGCGAAGTGTTGGCCGACGCGGCGCTGGCGGCGCTTCCGGACTTTTCCGACGCGAAGATCTGGTTCGCCGGCGAGCGCGAAGACGCTGCGCGGGTTCGCGAGGCGGCGAGATCCGCCGGGCGTGAGAGCGGCGATCTGCGCATCTCGGGCTTCTGGCGGGCCCGAGGCTCCTGAAAGACGAGGCAAAACCGAGGGTCGGTGGCTTACCCATTGTCAAACGGCGAGACCAGTGCGAAGTCAGGAAAAGCAGGGCAACTTGTTCCCGGAAACCCAGGCTTTTGCGAACAGGGCTCTTCACCTTTCCCTGAACACAGGAGGAAGCGCGAGGAAGTGGAAACGGGTCTACGGGGAGAGGATCATAGGCATGCTCAGAGCGCGCGGCCGCTGCGCGACGGTTGATGACATCTGCCGTCGGCACATCTTCGCCCCGGTGGGGTTCGGCGGCCTAGGGAAGAGGAAACTGTACGCGCGCTGGGACCAAGCGGCGGCGCGAGGTCAGAGCCGTCGAAGCCAAGCCCACACGGCTCGTCGCAAATGCGACGATAAACACCACCGCTCCGGTGCGGCCCTCGCTAAATCGGAAGGCGGTGCGTGACCCCGGGACGCCCCGCTCCTACCACGGCACCGATTTGGCGTGTCGGTCCGAGGCGAGTTCACAGGCATCCGCGCCTTCGCTATTGTTCGGGCTGGCCGATGAACCCCGGATGTTCCTTGGCCGCCCCTGGCGGCGCGCGCGGTGTGAAGCGGTCGTGATCGAATGGTCTGCACCGCCGCATCTCTGCCCGCTACGCTCGCCAGGAAGAACCAGGATCAGCCTTGACGCTGTAGCCCATATCGCGCTGCGGTTGGCGGGCCGATTGATCGTGCCGGCAACTGTCCTGCCTTCAGTTCAAGAGCGGGTGACACCGGGCTTAGGCAATGGAGAGTATGTGCCCCCCCCGAGCCCGCACCTCCGGCGCTCAGAGTCAGGAGATCGGCGTCCGGCACTCGGCTGGAAACGCTGTTTGCCAACACGACAAACCTGCCGCGCGTCGTGTGCCACAGACGTAGGCCCAAATGACAAAAGAACGTCCAGAAGCAGTTTCTTCGCACCAACGTCGCACGAGACGCCCCAAGGGGCGGCAGCAGTTCTGCGGACAATCATCCCCTCGTTTGGGAAAACTTGACATAAATTGTCAGCAACCGCAGCATGCCCTGGCCAGCAACGCCCCGCGCGGTGATCGCCAGCATGACCGTTTCTTCAAGAAGCAAGGACGATCCGATGCTGCGCACCCTCTCAAGATTTGCGTCCCTCGCCCTCATCGCAACTGGTGGTAGCGCCCTCGCCCAGGGCGTTGCCGTCGGCGAATCTGGTAACGCGGTTGAGCCCGCGCGCTTTGTCAGCGAGGTCAACAACGCCGGCCCGACCGAGGCGGAGCGTCTGACCCTCGGCATGTGGGTGAGCGCCGGCAACGTCACCACCTACACGATCGGAAACAGCTGGAACGACTGGGTGCTCTGGCTCGTCTACGACAAGCTCCGCGAACCCTCGCCCTATGTCGGCAATTCGCAGGACTGGCTCGCGACCGATATCGTGCAGGTGAGCGACGACGCGACGGTCTGGGACATCACACTCCGCGACGGCGTGATGTGGCATGACGGCACGCCGTTCACGGCCGAGGACGTTGCCTTCACCTTCGAATACTACCGCGAGGGGCCGCCGAACCGCTGGACGCACCACGCCTCGTCCGTGCCGCGGATGGTGGGGATCGAGGTGCTGGGCCCGCTCACGGTGCGGCTGACATCTGAAAAGCCGATGCCAAATTTCGACCGCATCACGGCGGCCGACCTGCCGATCATCCAGAAGGCGCAGTGGGAGGGCGTCGAGAACCCGCGCGAGTTCACCGAGATCGGCATCGGCACCGGGCCCTACCGCCTCGTCGATTACGAGGCGGACCGCTTCTACCGCTTCGAGGCGAACGAGAATTATTGGCGCGGCGCGCCGGTGGTGCAGCACCTCGATCTCGTGATGATCAAGGACCCGCAAACGATGTTCACCGCGCTCAAGACCGGCGAGATCGACGGCGCGGCGCGGCCGGTCCCGCCCGAGCTGGTGCTCGAATGGATCGACGATCCCGACATCGAGATGATCAGCGCGCCGACGCTCTGGGGCGCATGGCTCGACATCAACGTCGCCCGCGCGCCCTTCGACGACCGCGAGCTTCGCCGTGCGATCACGCTCGCCGTCGACACCGCGCCGATGCTCGAACGGATCATGCTCGGCCAGGGCAAGCCCGGCACGCATTCCTGGCCGCATGTCGACAGCTTCTGGACGAAGCCCGATCTGGCCGCGCCGCACGACCCCGCGACCGCGATGGCGATCCTTGACGAGCGGGGCTATGTCGACACCGACGGCGACGGGATGCGCGAGCTGCCCGACGGCAGCCCGCTCGTCTGGGACCTCAAGATCGCGTCCAACCAGCCGCTGTTTCTCCGCGCGGCCGAGATGGTGGGCGACCAGCTCGCCGAGGTCGGCCTTCGCGTCGCGGTCGAATCGGTCGATCCCGGCACGCTCTCGGCGCTTTGGCGGACACGCGAGTTCGATCTCAGGATCGCCGACATCACGCCTCACGGCATCGCCGATCAGGACATGCTGATCATCCTCTATCGCGGCGATGCGGGCCGGGAGCTTGTTTTTGACGAGCAGAAGGCGGCCATCGTGGAGCGCTGGCTCGACGCTCCGACGCGGGAGGAGCGGCTCGCCGTCAGCTATGAGCTGCAGGAGTACCAGACGCGCTATCCCAACCGGGTAATGCTCTGGTATCCGGAATCGACCTTCGCCTACCGCTGGGACGCCTTCGACAACTATATCCCGTCGGCGGGCTACGGCATCTTCCACAAGTACTCGTTCTTGCCCGAGGACGCGCGCGGCGACGTCGCGGATCCGCTGCTCGGCAACTGAGCCGATGGTGTGGCTGCGGACGGCGGCGGCCTATATCGCCGTCGTCGCCATCGCGCTGACGATCAATTTCGCGCTGCCGCGGCTCGCGCCCGGCGACCCGTTGAGCTTCCTGCTGCCCGAGGACGTCCTCGCCGAGATGACCGAAGCAGAGGAGCGGCGCGTCCTCGCCGAGTTCGGGCTCGACCGCCCGATCCCGGTGCAGTTCGCAGACTACGCGGCCGGGGTCTTCACCGGCGATCTCGGCGTGTCGCTGCGCTACGGCGCGCCGGTCATGGATGTCGTGATGGACCGTCTGCCCTGGACGCTGCTGCTGATGGGCTGGGCGCTGGCGCTCTCGTCACTCCTCGGCACCGCGCTCGGCGTGATGGCGGCGCGTCGGCGGGGCGAGGTGCGCGATGTCGGCACGACGGTGCTGGTGCTGGCGCTCGGCTCTGCGCCGGTCTTTTGGGTGGCGATGCTGCTGATCACGCTCTTCAGCGCGCGACTGGGCTGGCTGCCGTCCTTCGGCGCTGTGCCGCTGATGGCGCGCCCTGGCAGCTGGGAGTACGTCGCGGGCATCGCCGAGCGGCTGGTTCTGCCGGTCACCGCGCTCACCATCGCGCAGACGGCGGGCGTCTGGCTCACCGCGCGCTCGGCGATGGCGGTGGCGCTCGCGCGGGACTACGTCACTGTCGCGCGCGCCAAGGGCGTGCCCGAGCGGGCGGTGTTCTGGCGCCATGCGCTCAGGAACGCGATGCTGCCGATCTACACCAACGTCACCATCGGGCTCGGCTCGCTCCTCGGCGGCGCGCTGGTGGTCGAGACGGTGTTCTCCTGGCCCGGCATCGGCCAGCTCGTCGTCGCGGGCGTGGAGGCGCGGGACTACAACCTCCTCCAGGGCGTGTTCCTCGTCGCGACGCTGTCGGTCGTGGCCGCGAACCTCCTTGCCGATCTCACCTATCCGCTGATCGACCCGCGGGTTCGGCGGTGACCGATCTCGCGCTTCCCGCGCCGACCGAGCGCCAGGCGCCGCGCGGCCTCCGACCGGTGCAGCGCGCGGGCCTCGCGCTGCTCCTGGGTCTCGTCGCGCTGGTGGCGGTCGGGCCGCTCCTGCTGCCTCACGCGGCGGGCGAGACGGTGTGTCCGGGCTTTGCCAAACCCTCGCTCGCGCACCCGCTCGGCTGCAACGATGTGGGACAGGACCTGCTCGCGGGGATTCTGACGGGCGGGCGCATTTCGCTCGCGGTGGGGCTGATCACGGCGGCTGTGGCGACCGCGATCGCGACGGTGCTCGCGATCGCCGCGGCGTGGCATGGCGGGCTCTGGGACGTGATCGCGATGCGCGTGGTCGACGCGGTGATGGCGCTCCCGTTCCTGCCGCTCGTGATTGTGCTCTCGGCGTTTTTCGGCGCGTCCTTCACGGTGCAGATCGCGGTCCTCTGTCTCGTGCTCTGGACCCAGCCGGTGCGCGAGCTTCGCGCGCAGGCCCAGGCGCTTCGCGCGGCCGACTACACCGACGCCGCGCGGGCCATGGGCGCGTCGAGCTGGCATGTCTGCACGCGCCACATCCTGCCCGAGCTTGCGCCACTCGTGGTGCCGCAGTTCGTGCGCATCGCGCACGCCGCGATCCTCACTGAGAGCGCGCTCAGCTTTCTCGGCCTCGGCGACCCGATCGCCAAGAGCTGGGGCACGATCCTCTTCCACGCCAACGCGCGCACGGCGTTTCTGACCGATGCCTGGCTCTGGTGGGTGCTGCCGCCGGGGCTGCTGATCGCGGCCTCGGTCGTGGCGCTGGCGCTCGTGGGCCACGGCGTCGGCGACCGCCACGCCGACGGCACGACCGCCGCAACGCCGCGAACCGGCCCTGCACGGGCGCGCGCGACCGGCGACCGGCTTGAGGTCGCGGGGCTCAGCGTCGCCTATGGCGGCGTGCCGGCGCTCGCCGATGTCTCGCTCGGCGTCGCGGCGGGCAGCACGGTCGGGCTGATCGGCGAGAGCGGCTCGGGCAAGTCCACGCTTGCGATGGCTGCGCTCCGGCTGATGCCGCCCGCGGCCGAGATCCGCGCGGGCGGCGTCTGGCTCCGCGAGACCGACATTGCGGGGCTGCCGGAGGGGGCGCTCCGCGCGTTCCGCGGCCGGCGGATCGCGCTTGTCCCGCAGGCGGCGATGGCGGCGCTCAACCCGGTGCACACCATCGGCGCGCAGATCGCGGAGGCCGCGCGGGTCCACGGCCTCGCCGATCCCCATGGCCGGGCGCGCGCACTGATGGCGGAGGTGGATCTGCCCGCCGCGCGGCTCTCAGCCTATCCGCATGAGCTCTCGGGCGGGCAGCGCCAGCGGGTGGCGATCGCGATGGCGCTCGCCGCCGAGCCCGAGGTACTGATCGCCGACGAGCCGACCACCGGGCTCGACGTGCTGGTGCAAAAGGCGATCCTCGATCTTTTGGCACGCCTCTCGGCGGCGCGCGGGCTGACGGTACTCTTCGTCACCCACGATCTGCCGATGATCGCGCGCCGCGCGGGCCGTCTTGCCGTCCTGCAGAACGGGCAGCTTGTCGAGACCGGCACGCCCAAGGCGCTCGCGCAGGGCGCGCGCCACGCGCATACCCGCGCGCTCTTCGCCTCCGTGCTCGCGCTCGACGCGCCGAAGCGCTGGGTGCGGGAGGACGCCGGCGCGCCGGTACTCGAGGCGCAGGACCTCGTCGTGACCTACCGCGCGGGGCTTGCCGGCCGGCTTCGCGGCGCGGTGCCGGTCGAGGCGCTCGCGGGCGTGACGCTCGAGGTGCGGGCGGGCGAGGTCGTGGGCCTCGTCGGCGGGTCGGGTTCGGGCAAGACGACGCTCGCGCGCGCCGCGCTGGGTCTCGTCGCGCCCAGCGAGGGCTCGGTGGTGGTTTCGGGTGCTGCGCCGCGGCCAGGCGGAGCGGCGGCGATGGTGTTCCAGGACCCCTATCAGTCGATCCGGCCTGCGATGAGCGTCGGCGCCGCGGTGACCGAGCCGCTCGTTGTCGCGCGCCGCCCCGACGCCGAGATCGCCGAGGCCGTCGGCGCGGCGCTCGTCCGGATGCGGTTGCCCTCGGATGCGGGCTTCCGAGCACGGCGGGTCGGATCGCTTTCGGGCGGGCAGCGGCAGCGGCTCGCTATTGCGCGCGCGCTCGTCGCGCGGCCGCGACTGCTGCTCGCCGATGAGCCGACCTCAATGCTCGACCAGTCCCTCAGGATGGACCTCCTAGCCACGCTCGAGGACGTGCGCGCCGCGGACGGGCCGGGCATCCTCTTCATCACCCACGACCTCGCGCTCGCGCGCCATTTCTGCGACCGTATCGCCGTGTTGGAGGCCGGACGCATCGTTGAGGCGGGCCCCGCGGATCAGATCGCAGTGGCGCCCGCGCACCCCTACACCCGCGCGCTGCTGGCGGCGGCTTCGTCGTGATGCTGCGTCTCGCGGCCCTCCTCCTGATGCTCGCCTCCGAGGCGGTCGCCCATGGCGCTTCTGCGACCCACCTCCGCCAGATCCTGACCGAGAGGGCGGAGGACGGGACCCGCGTCGCCGTCCGCCTGCCGGCGTCGCTTTTGTTTGCGCCCGCTGCTGCGGCCCGGCTGCACCCCGCGCAGCGGATCCGCGCGCCCCTCCTCCTCGCCGAGCGGCCGGGGTTTTTCTGGATCTACCGCATCGATCCGGATGCGCCGTCCGAGCCGCTCGCCGCGCTCCTCGCCGAGACCGTTGAGGTGACGACGGGCGGCGTCCCAGTGCCGCCCGAGGCCATCGTGCCCTTCCACCTCGCCGATGCCACGCCGCTCAGCGCGGCACCCGCGGGCATCGCGCTTAGCGACGCACAGATCCCGGAGCCGCTGATCGAGGCGCGCTACGCGGCGCCCAGGGAGGGCGCAGTCGAGGTGGCGTTTCCCGTCGACGCCACGCTCCCGCCCCATACCGCGCACCTAGAGACGACGCTCTGCGACAGTGTCGCGAGGCTCCGGGATGTGTCGTTCGGCCGCCTGCGCGCGTCCGTGACGCTGCCCACCAAATGAAGGCTGCGGGCGTGATCTGGGTGCGCTCGGCCTTCGCCGAACCGTCCGAGACGGTCCGGGCCGCGGTGGACGAAGGCCGAGCGACGATCCTCGTCGAAGCTGAGGTGTCGCCCGAGGCGCTCCGCGCGCATTGCGGCCTCATCACCGGCACGCAGCTCGATCAGGACCGGGCGCTCGTCTGGGCGGGTTGGCTTCGGGCGTGGCTCGAGGCCGGCGGGCGCTGGGTGGTGAACGGCCATCTCCTCCGCCCGATCTTGCCCGAGGCTGCGCCCTTTGTGCCGATGGAGCGCCCGGGCCGCGCCGACTTCGTGCAGACCCGCCTCGCCGAGCACCCGATCCTTGCGGGCATCGCGCCGGAGCTGCTCGAGGCCAACCGAGGCGTCGCGGGCTTCTACGGGCGGGGCCACAACCCGATGCCGCCGGGGGCAGTCGCCGTCACGGGCCTCGGGCCCCGGAGGGTGCCCGTCGACTGGGTCTGGCCGGTTGGCGCCGGGGCGGTCTTCAGCCATGCCGGCAACGATCTCTGGGGCGCGGGGCGCGAGCACGGTCTTGGGCCCGAACTGACCGCGCGGTGCATCGCCTGGGCGGGAGGGGAGGGCGCATGGCGCTGATCGCGATCTCCTCCGGCACCTACTACCACATAGAGACGCTCGAAGGCGCCCGCGCGCCACGTGTCTGGGACGCGGTCCTGCCGCCCGAGGCGCTGCCGGACGCGACGCTCGACCCGGCCGACGCGATCTTCATTCCCTGCCGCAGTCCCGCGCAGCGCCTCGTGGCGGTCGCGCCGGCGCTGCGAGCGCATCTCGACCGCGGCGGCACCGTCGTCGCCATGGGTGAGAGCAGGTCAGACCTTTGGCTTCCAGGCGTCGTGTTCACGCCCTGCCCGACAAACTGGTGGTGGTGGTTAGAGCCCGGCGCGGATCTCGGCGTGCGGGTTGCGGCGCCCGCACACCCGCTGATGGCGGGGCTCGACGCCGCTGCGGTCACCTGGCACCTCCACGGCCATTTCGACCCGCCCGCGGGCGCCGAAGTGCTGATCCGCGACGCCGACGACCTTGCCGTCGCCTATCTCGACGCCGTCACCACGCCGGGCCGAATGGTCGTGACGAGCCTCGATCCCTGCTACCACCACGGCTCGCACTTCATGCCCGCGACGACGCGGTTCCTCGCAGCCTTCCTTCCGGCGCTCCGCAACTGGGCCGTCGAGGGTGCGCCCGCCCCAACCACGTGTCCTGACGCGCAGGGGTAACCGGGTGCTCGAGCGAGGCCACGCAAGATCAGGGCGGGCCGACCATGTCCGACCGCGACCCTTCTGGGCAGGGCCATTCATGACAGAGGTGTAGACTGAACGGCCGTACCACCGGCGGGCGGCCCACCGTGCAACCATCTCCGCTCTGCGGGGACGGCTCACCTGACGCGGCCCGTCTTGAGCGGCGGTATCACATCTGGCGGGATCGTGCTCTCGTCGGGGCTCGCGGCGGGGCAGCGCGCGAGGTTGGCCCAGGCGACCGCGACAGGCGCGGAGGCAGTGAGCGCCGTCGCCGCCACAACCTTCGATGCCCGCTCCATTGCCGTCTTGGCGTGCGGCGACTTGCCCTGTGCGGTCGGCTGCCACAAGTGCCCCGGCGTGCCGAGCGCCATCGTCGCCTTCTGGGCCTGCACCATCGGCACCGCCCCTAAGACATCCCCAACACGTGTAGGACGGTCGCAGAAGTGTGACCGAGGTGTTCCTTGGCCGAGGCCAGCGGTCAGAGGATCAGCCGGCATTCTCAACTCACCTTCGCCGCGGGTTCTATCCTTGTCTTTTGCCGTGCCTTTGAGCCAAAGGCTGCGCCCCTGGTGAGCCGTCCGGGCGCTAACTGCGATTGAGCACGCGCGCTCGCTCGACACCCAAGACGGCCCACTCCCGCCGCTCGCGCACCTGGTGCGTGTTGCGCAGATTGGCGACAGCTTCTGGCTTCGCAGCGGGCGCCACCACTGTCGCGATGTGACATCTCTGGGCATGGCAGTGTCGAGCATCTGCTCAGCGAGCGGCGTCTTCAGCGTGGTGTTTTCATCCTCGAGCGACTTCAGCGTCTGAGCGCCAGGGACATCCATGGCTGCAGCAGACATCCGCCGTCGAAACACCGCTCCTATGGTGTTCAGGATCGCTTTGATCTGCTCGTCGCTAAACCCCGATCTCTTCATAAACCGTCTCGTTGGGCTGGACGGATCCTACCTCAAACTGGAAGAGGCAGCGGGTCTCGGGACATTGGTCTTGACCGCATTCTAAAACTGACTTTTCTTGTAGTGGATGGTTCCCGGGTCGCACAGGCTGCAGCCGGGATGAAAAGGGAATACGGTGAGGTGTCGCCAATAGGTGCCAATTCCGTGACTGCCCCCGCAACTGTAAGCGGCGAGCGACCCCGAAGAGACCACTGGGCCCGATTGTCAGCGGCCTGGGAAGGTTTGGGGAAGCACAGACCCGCAAGTCAGGAGACCTGCCATCTCGGACGCCTTTGGCGTTGCAACGCAACTCGTACCGGGCGGGGTGCCCGGGAAGGAGAGCCGAGATGACAAAGGCCAAAGTGCCTTTCTTGAGCTTCGGACGCTTTTGGCCCCCCGCATCGCCGCGGAGGGCAGAATGGACGCCGCCGAACACCAGCTAGCCGAGGCCAAAGATGCGGACGCGATTCTTTTCGTCGTGTCGGCATACTCATTGAGCAAAGGGGCTTTGGATCGACTTGAGGCTGCCGCAATCCGTGCGGCAGCCTGCCCAGCGCGCCTTATCCGTCTGGAGGATATGGGCCCAAGCCTGATCGATGCTCTGGATGCGATGCGCCTCGAGGGCCACCGCCGCATCCGGGTGCAGCCCTTGGGACTCCCATTCCCCGAAGGCCTTCTGGCATGGTTGCCGGGCGTGATGGCGGATTGGCGGACCCGCGCGCAAAACGCGGACACGTGGCTGGAACTCGGCCCGGATCCTGCACGCCACCCCGATGCCTTGGAAGCGTTCATGGCGTCCTCTCTGGCGCATCCTGACCCGGCAAAACCCATCGAAGGCGTGGCACCACGCTTGGGCAAGCCAGGGTGGAATGATCCGCCCGATTTCGAGTTTCACCTGTTGGTCTGCACTGGGCCGCGCTGTGCGATCCACGGGGCGTCGTCGTTTGCCCATATGCTCAAAGACGAACTCAAGGCTCAGGGCGTCTTTGACCGCTGCCTGACAACGCGGACTGGCTGCATCTACCCCTGCAATCGCGGACCCGTTCTGGCGCTTTACCCCCACGGCCACTGGTATCGGCTCCCCGACCGAGCGGCCACCCGCCGCTTCGTGCGCGACGTGCTGGTGACGGGTGGCACAGCAGATGACCTCAGATTTCATACGGCCAAGGCAACACGCGCAACTCAGGCCTCAACCCAGGAGACGACCGCATGACATTTAAATCCCTCTTGCTCGGAGGCGCAGTGGCGCTGGCGGGTCTACCGGCTGCGGCCGATGACATCATCCATATGGCAACAAGCTTCCAGATCCGCTCCATGGACCCGGTCAGCCAGGGGTTTTGGATGCAGGAGTTCGGCCAGGGTGAGCTGCTCATGAAGTTTCAGCCCGATGGGTCGATCACACCTTGGTTGGCCGAGCGCGTTGAGCGTACCGATGACACGACCTGGGTGATAACGATCCGCGACGGCGTCACGTTTCAAAATGGAAAGACGATGGACGTCTCCGCCGTCTTGGCTGCGATCGAGTACCATCGCGAGCGCAATTCGGGCACGCAAGCCGTGTTGCCTGCCGAGGCGAGGTTCACGCAGACTGGCCCGCTCGAGATTACGGTTAACACCGGCGTCCCGGTCCCCGAGATGCCCAGCATCCTGGCCCACGAGAGCCGTCTTATGATCATCGATGTGGAGCCGGTGTTGGCGGCTGGTGAGGACTATGAGGCGCTTGAAGGGGCGGGCATCCACACAGGGCCTTACAAGGTTGTGGACCTGAACGATCAGCGCATGATCGCAGAGCGCTACGATGGCTATTGGCAAGGGACCCCGGCCATGGCGGGCGTCGAGCTGCGTTTTGTGTCGGACGTGAACGCGCGCATTCTCGCAGTGCAGAACGGCGAGGTCGATATCGCTCTCTATCCACCGATTGCCGCGGCCCCGGTCTTCGCTGTAACGCCGAACGTGAACCTTGCCCTTGGTGCACCTTCAACGGGTGGGTTCCTGTCCGCCATGGACGTGACCAACGGAGCCTTTGAAGAGATCGCTGTCCGCAAAGCCGTGATGCTGGCCGTGAACTATGAAGAGCTTGCAAACGACGTCTTTCATGGTGCCAAGATCCCAGCCACATCGCTTTACAATCCGCGCTTCCCTTGGGCGGTCGAGAACTATCGCTTTGACGTCGATGAGGCGAACGCAATCCTCGACGAGGCAGGCTGGATCCGTGAGGGAGACACGCGCGCGCGAGATGGTGAGACACTGTCAGTCACGCTGATGATATATCCGCAGCAACCCGATCTGGTCCCGCTGTCGACGGCGATGCAGGCTTATCTTGCAGCCATTGGGATAGAGTCGGAGATCGTGTCCGTGGACAACGTGACTGAGGCCACGATGAACGATCTCGTCGAATGGGACCTGGCGATGGTTGCAACGGGCACCGCCACAGTCGGCTCGGTCAGCGGGTTCCTCAACCGTTACGTTGCGTGCGAGGGGGACAGGAACTATGGCGGCTACTGCAATGATCGGGTCCAAGAACTGATCGAAACGCTGGATGTGACTGTCGACGAGGAAGCGCGGTACGCTCTGCTGCGCGAAATCCAGACGATCCTCGTGGATGAAGATCCTTACGTTTTCAACGCCACGATCCTGATTGAGCGGGCCCTCACCAGCGATGCCTGGTCCAACTACGTCCCCGCCGTTGCGTGGAACCACATCAAGTACGACACAGCCCCGAACGAGTGACGCGTCTCCGAAATATGATGGAGCGCGGCGGTCTGATGGCCGCCGTCCTCCTCCGGGTTGCCCAGGCCCTCCTGACAGCGTTGGCCGCGAGCGTGATCGTTTGGGCGATCCTTCCGCTTGCCCCCGGCGATGTGGCCGAGCGGGTGCTCTTGGGGCGGGGCATGCAAGACATCACATCGGAAGAGATCGAAGCAACGCGGGAAGCGCTGGGACTGAACGCGCCGTTGGTGGTTCAGTTCGTCACCTGGCTTGGGGGCGTGTTTCAGGGCGATCTTGGGCAGAGCTTCACAAGCCAAGCACCGGTCACACAGGAGATCATGGAACGGCTGCCCGCGACGCTGATGCTGTTGGGCCTCGCTTTGGTGTTCTCCGTCGCTTTCTCCCTGGTCCTGGCGCTGATCGCTGCCGCCAACCAAGACCGTTGGCCGGACCATCTGATCCGGCTCTACACTCAGATCGGTGCGGCCCTTCCGACCTTTGTCTTTGCGCTCTTGGCCCTCACTTTCGTCGTTGTGGGCTTTCAGATAGGCCGGGTTTTGGCCGACCCGTCTTGGTCCGCGGCACTGATCCCCGCCTTCATCATCGGTCTCGACCGCGCTGCCAGTTGGACCCAGCTTTTGCGTGCCGGACTGTTGGACGCGATGGCGAGCGGCTATGCCGAGGTTGCCCGCGCGCGCGGCGCGTCGGAGCGGCGCATCCTTCTGCGCCACGCATTGCCCAACGCGTTTTTGCCTTTCCTAACGGCCATCGGGATCAGCGTGGGTGCGCTGATCGGTGGCACGCCACTCATTGAGGCGATCTTCACCTGGCCCGGCCTCGGGGCATACCTGCTGGAGGCGCTCACGTCCCGCAACTATCCGGTCATCCAAGGCTATGTGCTGATCGCGGCCTTGTCCTACGTTGCGGCGTCGTTGCTTGTGGATGTTGTGGCCATGGTCCTCGACCCCCGTTTGCGGAGGCAGAGCAGATAGCGTTGCTGGACCTCGCGCGACCCCAGGTTTCTGCCTTTGCCGAGAGGCGGTTGCTCAAGCGGCTATGGCGGCATCGCTCGGGTCGTGCCGGGATGATCCTTGCCGCCCTTCTTTTGGTGTTCGCAGTCTTGGGCGCGATTTGGACGCCGCATTCTCCTGACCTGCCGAATTATGCAAATGCGTTGAAGCCGCCGAGCCTGACACATCTCTTCGGGACCGATGCCACCGGGCGGGACATGTTCAGCCGCGTGATGAACGGTGCGCAACGCTCGGTCGGGGCAGCCTTGCTGGTCCTTGGGGCCGTCTTTCTGATTGGTCTGTGCGTCGGCATCCTTGCAGCACTTGCGGGTGGCGTGACCGACATCCTCTTGATGCGTCTTGTCGACATCACCATGACCTTGCCGCCCTTGGTGCTGGGCTTTGTCGTGCTGGGCCTCCTTGGACCCGGACTCTTCAACCTGCTCATCGCAATCATCATTGGGGAATGGGCCTACTATGCGCGGCTCGCCCGCTCGCTGTCGCTGGATGCGCATCGTCGGCCCCATGTTGTTGCGGCCCGGATGGCAGGCATTCCTGGATGGCGGATCATCTGGGGCCACATGCTGCCCGGTGTCGCATTGCAGCTGGGCATATACGCCACGCTGCAGCTTGGGATCATGATCAGCATCATCTCGGGGTTTTCGTTCCTCGGCCTGGGCGTGCAACCCCCTGCCGCCGAATGGGGCGCGCTTTTGTCGGAGTCGCGTCTCTTCTTCCCGATCGCGCCGTGGCTGTTGATTGCCCCAGCATTCGCGATCTTTTTGTCGATCCTCTCGGCGAACATGCTGGGCAATGCCTTGCGGGACGTAGCAAGCCCCCGGGCAGCCCGTTGATGGAGGCTGTGCTGCAGTGCCAAGATCTCAAGATCACCTACCCGGGCGGGGGCACTCCAGTTCAGGGTGTTTCGTTCGCGTTGATGCCCGGCGAATGCTTCGCCCTCGTGGGCGGGTCGGGCGCGGGCAAGTCGACCATCGCGAAAGCGCTCGCTGGGCTCCACCGCCACGAGACAGAGGTGAGTGGGTCGCTCTTGATCAACGGGCGTGACATGGCGCGTGCCCAAGCAGGGGACTGGCGAGCCGTGCGCGGCCAGCAGATCGGCTTTGTGGCGCAGAACCCATGGGAGAGTTGCGATCCCTTGCGTCCCGTGCGCGACCACGTGGCAGAGGCGTGGCGATGTCAGGGCCTTTCGACAACCTGGCCGGAGATTGCCGCGCGGTTGTCCGGCCACGGCGTAGCCGAGGCCGGGGCCAGGATGCGCCAGCACCCGCACACTTGGAGTGGTGGGATGCTCCAGAGGGCGTCGATCGCGGCCGCAGGTGCCCTGACGCCGCCGATCCTGATTGCCGATGAACCCACCAGCGCACTTGACGCCGACAGGGCGCAATCGGTGCTGGCGGCGCTACGCTCGCTCGGCGCGGCGGTCGTTTTGATCAGCCACGATATCGGCCTGGTGCTGAGAAACGCCGACCGCGTGGGGGTCCTTCACGGCGGAACGTTGGTCGAACAAGGCACGCCCACCGCGCTGAGGGACCGCGCTGTGCATCCCGAGACCCGACGGCTCTTGGCGGCATTGGGCACATTGCCCGAACGTGACAGCGCCACCAATGCGACGCCAATCCTGCGCATCGAGGGTGTCAGCGCCAGCTACGACAAGGGACGCGTGGCGGCGCTCACATGCGCCAACCTTGCCGTCAGCAGCGGCGACATTATCGGCGTCCAGGGACCGTCGGGCTGTGGGAAGTCCACGCTCCTGCGGCTTGCCATGGGAATTGAACGGCCGACGAGCGGCGTGATCTGGCGTGCGGACATGTTGAACCGCCCTGGCGCGATCCTTCCGGTCTTCCAGGACCCGGTGGGGAGTTTGGTGCCCCACTGGCCGATCTGGCGCTCCGTGGTTGAACCTTTGACAGCGCCGCGCCAGCACCGCTTGCCGCGCGACCAGAAGCGCAAAAAAGTGGCCGAGGCACTCGCCCGCGTGGGGTTGGCCGAGATCGACCCCGAGTCGCGGCCCTCTGAGTTGTCCATCGGTCAATGCCAGCGGGTGGCGCTTGCCCGCGCGACGATCTCTGAGCCTGCGTTGATCGTGGCCGATGAACCCACCAGTGCGCTCGACAGTCCGTCCGCCTGGCTGGTGAGCCGGTTGCTGCGCGACGCTGCGGATCGCGGCGCGGCGGTTCTTGTGGTCAGCCACGACAGTACGTTTCTTGACCGCCTTGTAGATCGGGTCGTTGGGATGGAGGCGGGGCGGACCTTCGCACCTGACGGAATGGCAACGTGAAAGGAGCGCGGACACGCGTCAAGCGACATCCAGTTTGACGGGTCAAGGCGACACCCAGACTTACGGTTTGCATCGCGCAAAGCTGATCCCGTTGGATTTGGGTGGTAACGTCTTTCGCGGCGTGCTGAGCAGCGCGTGTTGCAAGGCCACCCCATGTATCGGAGCGCGGCGGGCTTGGTTAATGGAGGCTTTGTGACACCTGGAGCCAGCAACTCTGACGGATCCATGCATTGCGGTTTAAGAACTGCGAGCCTCATCGAGACCGGATCCCCCGGGCTGACGACTAGGTGAGGAACTGGGCGATGTATGACCGCGGGCCCGCCCGGCACGGCGCTCTCCGGTTCTGGATCTCGGAGGACGCGCTCGATGCCTAGATCGCGGCGTGCCGGGGCATGCCTGGCGGGCAGTGCAGGTCCCCGAAGCCGGACATCGAGACTACGCTCGTCCTTGGCGCGGCGTTCAAGCTGCCGCCCCGGCAGACCGATGGTTTCGTGCACTGCCTGATCTGGCGCTTCGGGCTTCAGTCGCCGGAGCCGGATCGCAGCACATTGGTTCGCCGCTGGAGGACCGTTTCGGTGTACCTACCAGCTCTGTGACCGACCCGGTCGAGCTTGCGCGCGCTTCCACGGGTTTCACGTTCTTCTGCCCCGATGAGTGAGCGCACCGGAAACATGGCGAAAAACGCCACTGCTGGAGGAAGTTGCACATCGGGGTCGACGCCAGGACGGGAGAGGTTCTGGCGCATGTATTGACCGACGATGGTGAGCGGTCCGCGCCACCGGTCCGAGCGGATCCGCGAACGCGGACCAGGCCATGGCCGGCGAGCTTGTCGCGTCCCCCGGCGGCCGGATCCGCAAGGTGATCGCCCCCTCTCGGCGATTGCAAGCAGTCGCCGATAGGGCACTGGACGGGGCCTACGACAGCCAGCCCGTCCGGCGGCGTCGCCGCCCAATATCGTGATCCTGCGGCACAGGTATTCCATCCCGGAAGCTCGCCCTATCGGCAGCGGCTCGGGGCGGGAACGCCATGCGCCAAGAATCGAAGAAGTCGGTAGACTGACCTGGCAAAAGGAAGCCTGGTACGGGCTCCGAAACATCGTGAAGGCTGCGGTCCTCCGGCTCAAACAAATCCTTCGAAGCCGCCTCGCAGCGCGGTCATTCTGCCCGCAAATCGCCGAGATCAGTCTTGCTATTGCCGTGTCCAACAAAGCGATCAGGGCGGTGACACCAAAGCTCGCTCGGGCGCGCGAGGCTGAAAGAGGCGAGCCTGGAGCCATGCACCACGGCCGCGCTAGACGTAACGCGTCATGACCTCATGGCTGACGAACCGATCCATATAGGCCAGACACGAGGCAGAAATGATGCTCTCAATCTCATCTGCAGAGGCTTCGCCGGGGCAATCAACCACCATGGCGTGGGTCACAGACTCGACGAGGCCAAAGACACCGGCCAGCATCGGCCGCACTTCGCGGTCCCGATCCAGATGTGGTAAGAGAAATGCGAAGCGCGCCTCGGCTGAAAAGAACAACGCTTTGTGGCCTGCGGCCTGTGGGCAAACCGCGTTGCGAGATCCGATGGAGAGCTTCGGGTAGTCCACCGTTAGCACCCGGTGCAGGCGGGGATTTGCCAGATGCTCGTCTATGTTCGCTCGGATCATCCCGGTGAGCACAGCCTCGACCGTCGCAGCACTGCGCGCGTGCGCGGCTGTCTCCAACGCGCTCAAAACACGTATCCCGTGTTGCGCACGCAGCGCGTCCGCGATCGCCTCCTTGTTGGCGAAGTACTGATAAAGAGTGCCGATAGAAACGCCCGCCCGCTCGGCGACTGCGTTTGTGGTGAGCTTGATGGGGCTCTGATCCACCAAGAGCTCGGACGTGGCCTGTAAGATAGCATCCACCGTGAAGGCCGAGCGCTTCTGCGACGGCACTCGGCGCTCGGCTTTGGCTTTCGGCATTGGGGTGATCTCCGCCAAGGACGCTCTTTTTTCCGCGTAAGAGATGGGGCGTCCATCTCAGAATCAAGGCGTGGAGAGTGTCCAAGAAGCTGAGTATTTGAGTGTAGTCTGCTCCCAAAGTATTGAAATCATGAAATATCTCAGGGCGCCAAACGCGATGTGTCATCCGGCTCGGCAAAGACACCTCTCGCTCCATCAGACAACCTGCCCCAAAGGCGGCTCAAACGCGGAGCGCTCAGATGATCATGAAACAAAACGCCATCAAACCCACCGCAGTCTTCCTGCGGGAATGGGCACGAAACCCTCTGGAAGTGGCGGCGGTTGCACCGTCGAGCACTGGCTTGGCGCGGTTGATTACATCTGAGATCTCCTCTGAGACAGGGCCGGTTCTGGAGATTGGCCCAGGCATAGGTGCCTTCACGGCGCAGCTTCTGGCGAATGGCGTGGCACCCCAGAACCTGACTCTGCTGGAGAAGAACTCCACCTTTGCACGGGCACTGGAGCGCGAGTTTCCCACCGTCCGGGTCGTCAACACAGACGCGGCGGAGGTCGACCTGACCGCGCTGACCAACGGGCGGCCGTATCGCGCCGTCGTCAGCGGCCTTGGCTTGGTCTCGATGGAGCGGCGCGTCGTCGCCCAGATGCTCCGCCGCATTTTCCTAAACATGTCTGAGGACGGCGCATTCTATCAGTTCACCTATGGCCTGCGTTGTCCGGTACCGGCCCGATTGATGTTGGGCTTGGGGTTGCAGGCCGAAAAGCTGGGCCGCGTATGGTGGAACTGCCCACCTGCGGCCGCCTATCGGATCAGCCGGGCTGCGGATCACGGGCTTAGATCCGCTTCCCCTTAGTGCCGTTGATCAATGACCGGCTCTGCGACAGCGACCCAAAAGCTGAATAGCAGGCCGTGCAGCCCGAAAAAAATAGGTGTTCCATATAGTTATGAGGGATCAGAACGCGAGTACCCGTCGCGACGCTGGCGTCCAACTTACCCTGCACAAGCGCCGAAGAGAAGGATCTGCAATGCGGCACCCTTTGCACCCGCGAGATATAGGCGGCTTTGTTGGGATCACGGCAGTGCTCCTGTCGACATCCACTGTCGCCCAAGAGAACTTCATCGCGGTCGGCATCGGGGTGGAGCCTGAATACCTGGGCTCGGAAGACATGGTGCCGACGCCATTTGCCGCCGGTCGCTACGATGCCGGGCCAATCGTCATTGAGAGCCGAGGCCTCGGGCTCGCGTTTGATTTTGTGAGCCCACTCACTGGTGGCACATTCGCCGCGGGCCCGGTTGTCGGCTACCGCTTTGGACGAGACGATGTGGACAACGCCGTTGTGGACCGGTTGGCAACCGTTGATCCATCGTTCGAGATCGGCGGTTTCGCACGGTACAGCTTGCTCGACATCGCGATGACGGGCGACAGCCTGTCGTTCGAAGTGAGCGCAATGATCGATGTCTCAGATGGACATGGCGGCGGCGTCGTCACGCCGGGCGTCACCTATGCGGTGCCTGTCACGGACCGTTTCCGAACATCGATCGGCGTTTCAGCCAACTATGGCGACGGCAACTTCAATGACTCCTTCTTCAGCGTCGATGCGTCGGGGTCCGCCGCCAGTGGCCTGCCGGTCTTCGATGCCGATGGCGGTTTCTACAGCGCAGGCCTTTCCCTGACTGGCAGCTACCAGCTCACCCAGCGGTGGGGCGTCCTGGGGATTGTCCAGGTCGATCGCCTGATCGGCGATGCGTCGAGCACGCCAATAGTCACTCAGGAAGGCACCGAAACCCAGGTCTTCGGCGGTCTGGCCATCAGCTACAGCTTCTGAACGGAGGCCGGCGCGAAGCGGTACAACAAGGAACACAAGAATGAATGACACGAATGTTGCACACCCTCTGACCCGGCGTGGTTTTGCTGTTGGCTTGGCGGCTGCACCCTTCGCCTACGGTGTGATCGCTGCCACGACCACGCGCTCCGCTAGGGCGGAGGAGACCAAGGCGCCGGTCGCGCTCATCACAGGCGCCTCATCGGGCTTCGGCAATGCCAGCGCAAAGACGCTCGCGCGTGCCGGTTTCCACGTGATCGCGTCGATGCGGAACCTGGACCAGCAAAACGCTGCCTCGGCCGCGGCGCTGCGAGACCTGGCCCGGGCGGAGGACCTACGGCTGGATGTGGTCGAAATCGATGTAGACTCGGACGAGTCTGTCAGTCGCGGAATGGTCGACGCCATGTCTCGGACGGATCGGATCGACCTTTTGTTCAACAATGCTGGGATCAACGTCCCAGGACCTGTTGAGTTGTCGATGGATGCGGCTCGCCAAAACTTCGAGACGAACGTGTTCGGCCAGCTCCGCATGCTGCGCGCCGTGGCGCCTGGGATGCGGGAACGTCGCAGCGGGTTGATCGTTCAGATGTCCTCCGGCCTCGGGCGTTTCGTGGTGCCAACGAGCGGGATCTACGCGGCCACCAAGTTCGCGCAGGAGGCGATGTTCGAAAGCGCGGCATACGAGCTTCACCCGTTCGGGGTAGAGGTCGCCATCGTGCAGCCCAGCGACTATGCGACCCAGATCAAGCCCAACAGCCGCCGCTACTTTGCCGAGATGATGGCGGGGCTGTCCCCGGAGGACCGCGCCCGCGCGGACGCCTACGCCCAGCATTTGGAGGTAACACAACGCGAAATGCAGGACGCGGACGCCCCACCGGCCCAGGAGGTCGCCGACATTGTGCTCGAGCTTGCGACGACCCCCGCCGGACAGCGCCCGCTTCGCCAGGTGGCCATGCCGCCCGAGTTGGCAGCGGGCGTCAACGAGCTGAACGCCAACCTCGAAGGTGTTCAGACCGCGATCCTGCAGGGCAGCGGGATGGGCAACTGGCTGCCACTGTCGAAGTAGTTCTGCTCCGCATGGTCTATGGCACGGAGCGACGGGCGGCCCGGCTTTCTCAAAGGTGGGTGGCGTGATCAAAGCGTGATCGCGAGATCAGTTAGCATGTCCGAAACACAAACGATGCGGTCACCGAAAAGCCCTCGAAGAAGGGAAGCAGAGGGCTGGATGGCCTATCGCGACTTGACCCGGCCCCTTTGAAGAAGCAATCCACCCAGTCTGTGTGGCTGCGCTCAAAGGGGCCGGGTCACGCCGCCCGCCGCCGCGTTCGAATGAGCCGCCTAGCCTGAGCAGAGTCAGCTGATGGTGTGGATGCCCCAACCGGCCTCGGACCGTGCAAGACATGCGGTTCCGGATTGTCAAAGAGGGGGCCAGCCATGACCGAAACGCAGACTATCGGCATCGACATTGCCAAACGTGTCTTCCAGCTTCATGGAGCCGGCGCAGACGGACAAGTTACCCTCAGGAAAACGCTGAGCCGAGGCCAGCCCCTCGTTTTTCTGAGGAAGCATCGGACCTGCACGGTGGTGATGGAGGCCCGCCACGGCTTTGGTGCGCAAATCGGCTTCGAGGCGATCTTCGGTCTTTGAGGCCGACCTTACGGTACGCGGACAGTGATGGGCTTGACGCTACGGATCGCCTTGTTCGCAGCCGCGATGCGGGAGCCGATCTCCTGGCATTGGGCGCCGAATGTGCGGGCTCGGAGCGTGGCGCCGCCGCGGCTCGTGAGGCGGGAGATGGCGGCCTCGGCGAGCGCTCGTTTTCCGTATCCGGTCCGGCTCGGACAAGCGATGCGGCGATGCGCGGCGATCTCAAGCGATGTGGCACTCACGCTCCGTGCCGCCGTGGGGCGTTCCAGGTGGCGGAATCGCGGTCCGCGGCGGCGGGAGTGAGCCGGATCGGAAAATCGATCCGGGGGATCGTTTTCCCGGCGAACAATCCTTGGTGGAGCCCCTGCCGGCCGTGCGTTTCGAATGGCATCCGTCGCAAGCGCGCCATAGTTGGCGCCGTCCGCTGCCCGGCAGGCGATTGCCTGCAATCGCCGAGAGGGGGCGATCACGGTTCGGATCCGGCCGCCGGCGGTCTCGACCGACGGGCCGGCCATCGCGGCATCCGAGGTGTCGCTGTTGGTGAGGAAATGAGACAAGATCTCGCCTGTGGCGGCATCGACGCCGATGTGCAGCATCCGCCAATCGTGCCGTTTTTCGCCGCGCTTGGCCCGCGCCCATTCTCCCGGCCCGAAAAACTTCAGCCCGGTGCTGTCGAGCACGAGGTCAACCGGAGCCGTGCGCCCGGGCGCATGCATGTCGAGGCACACCGTGTGCCGGCGGCGGGCAAGCGTCGTGTGATCGGGTACCGGCAGATCGAGGTCCATGAACGCCAGGATGGACCGCGCGAACCCTTCCGCCTGGCGCAGCGGCAGATCGAACGCCGCCGCGAGCAGCAGCACCGTCTCGATCG
>JBCDHQ010000013.1:0-30685 GCA_038749815.1 Pseudomonadota bacterium
CACCGCCATAGGGCTCGAGCAGAACGTCTTGCATCGAAAAGGCCGCGGTCCCGATCGCAACCACCGCGAGCAACCTGCCCGCCTGCCCCCCCGCGAGATAGTCGGCCCAGGCGAGGCGGAAGCTCGGCTGGGGCGCCGCACGCTCCTCGCGGCTCATCGGCGCGAGGCTCTCCTGCTTCCAGACGGCGATGAGGTTGAGGACCAGCGTCACCACAGCGGCACCCTGGACGACCTGGATCAGACGGAGCTTTGAGAAGTCCGCAAGCAACCAGCCCAGGATCAGCGCCGAGATCCCCATGCCGATGAGGAACATGACATAGAGAAGCGCGACAACCCGCGGCCGGCTCTCGTCATCGGCCTGATCGGCGGCGAGTGCGAGGCCCGCCGTCTGCGTCATGTGGAGCCCGAGGCCCGTCATGAGGAACGCAATCGCCGCGACGGCTTCGCCCGCCCAGTCGGGCCCCCAGGTCTGATCGCCCGACAGGATGATCAGCGCAAAGGGCATGATCGCGAGGCCACCAAACTGGTAGAGTGAGCCGAACCAGATGTAGGGCACCCGCTTCCACCCAATGGCGGAGCGGTAGGTGTCCGAGCGGAACCCGAGCAACGCCCGGAACGGCGCGACAAGCACCGGCAGCGCGACCATCGCGGCCACCAACGCCGCCATCACGTTGAGCTCAACGATCATGACGCGGTTGAGCGTGCCGAGAAGCATCACGCTCGCCATCCCAACCGACACCTGGAAAAGCGACAGGCGCAGCAGCCGCGCGAGCGGCAGCCCGTCGCTGCCCGCATCCGCAAAGGGCAGCATCGAGAGCGTGACCTGCGTCAGCGGGTGGCGCCCGTTCATCTGGCCGCCTCCATGGCCTGGGAGATGTAGAAGCCGCGTGCCACTCGGGTCCGCACCTGAATGTCCCACGGCTCCGGCAGGGCCGCGGTCAGTCTGGTGGCAAAGGGATACGGTGCGACCGGCACAATCGCGGGCGAGCGGTCGCCCTTAGGGAACGCTTTGCCAATCACGTGCATCGCGCGGAGGGGCAGCGTCGCCGGGGCAAGCGTGAAGACCATGCTCTCTTCCGTCTGCGCGGCGAGCTTGACAAGAGCGGCTTCCGCATCTCGCGCCTCGTAGTGGATCAGGCTGTCCATCGCGACGACATGGTCAAACCCGCCGCCCGCCTCCAACATGTCGCCTGCCACGTATTGGATCTGAGACTTGAGCGCCGCCGGCGTCGTCTCGGCGGCCATCTCCAGTAGCTTGGGCGAGATGTCGATGGCGAGCACTGTTGCGCCGCGCGCGGCGAGCGCCTGCGCCATCTGCCCCGCACCGCACCCCGCATCGAGAACGCGCCGCCCCTCCATGTCTTTTGGCAGTCGCGACAGGAGCGCCGCACGCATCTCGTCTCGCCCGGCCCGCACAGTGGCCCGAATGCGACTGACCGGAGCGTCCGACATCAGCCGCCGCCACGCCTCATGCGCCGTGTCGTCGAAATAGGCCTCGAGCCGGCCGCGTGTGGTCTCGTAGCCGGCCATCAATCGAACCCCAAAAGCTCGAAAATCGCGCGGTCTTCGAGCGGCGCGGGGGCGAGCGACTCGGTCCCGGCCCAGAGCGTTTCGGCGAGGCGGATGTACTCCTTCTGGACGGCAACGGTGTCCTCCGCCCCGTCATCCATCTCAAAGAGCGTGCATTTCTTCAGACGGGAGCGGCGGAGCGCGTCGAGGTCGGGCAGATGCGCCAATCTCTTGAACCCGACAGTGTCGCAATACCGGTCGACCTCGTCCGTGTCGCGAGACCTGTTGGCGATGCAGCCCGCAAGACGAACGTTGTAGTTCCGGCTCTTCGCTTCCACCGCCGCGATGATCCGGTTCATCGCGTAAATCGAATCGAAGTCGTTGGCGGTCACGATCACCGCCCGGTCGGCGTGCTGGAGCGGCGCGGCAAACCCCCCACAGACGACATCACCGAGCACGTCGAAAATGACGACATCCGTGTCTTCCAGGAGGTGATGCTGCTTCAGAAGCTTCACGGTCTGGCCGACAACATATCCGCCGCAGCCGGTGCCGGCCGGCGGCCCTCCCGCCTCGACACAGCGCACGCCATTGTACCCCTCGAAGACAAAGTCCTCGGGGCGAAGTTCCTCCGGGTGGAAGTCGACATCCTTCAGGACATCAATGACGGTCGGCATCAGCCGCTTGGTCAGGGTGAATGTGGAATCGTGTTTGGGATCGCAGCCGATCTGCAGCACACGGCGACCGAGTTTGGCGAACGCGACCGATAGGTTCGACGAGGTGGTCGACTTGCCGATGCCGCCCTTGCCGTAGACGGCAAACACCTTGGCGCCGTCGATCTTGATCGACATGTCCTGGCGCACCTGAACCGACCCGTCGCCGTCTTCCCCGCGCAAAACGGGTGCATTCCGGTCTAATGGGGCCATCGCACCCTCCCTGACATCTGACGTGCGCGCCAAGGCGTCGGTTCGGGCCTGCCCGAACCCGCGCGGTCCGCGCGGCCTCTGCGACACGCAGAGGCGACGCCGCCCCCAGCCACAGAGCACTGCGCCCGCCTCATTGCGCCGCAACCCGGTCCGAGGCGATCCCCTCGAGCCGGTCCTCAAAATCCTCCGCCCCTTCGCGAAGCGCATCGAGCGTCGCGTCGTCGGGCTGCCAATAGTCGCGCTCATGGGCCTCGAGCAGGCGGTTCGCGACCCGCGCGCCGGCCGTCGGGTTGAGCTCCGCCAGGCGCCGTCGCATGTCCTCATCGAGAACAAATGTCTCGGAGAGGCGCTGATAGACCCAGGGCTGAACCTGGCCGGTTGTCGCCGACCACCCCATCGTGTTCGTCACCTGCGCTTCGATCTGGCGCACGCCCTCATGGCCGTGCTCGAGCATGCCCTCGTACCATTTCGGGTTCAGCGTTCGTGTCCGGGTCTCGAGCGCCACCTGCTCTGACAGTGTTCGCACCTTGCCGGCGCCGCGGGTCTGGTCGCCGATATAGACCGGGGCCTCGACACCGCCTTTGGCGCGGCGCACGGCCCGACCGATGCCGCCGAGCGTGTCAAAGTAGTGGTCGACCGTCGTCACCCCGAGCTCGACGCTTTCAAGGTTCTGATAGGCAAGATCCACGTCCGCCAGCACGGCCTGGAGCACGTCGCGCCGGTCCGCCGCTTTGCCGGACCGGCCGTAGGCAAAGCCCTTGCGGGCCTCGAACGTGTCTGCGAGCTCGTCTTCTTCCCCCCAGGCGCCGCTGTCGATCAGAAGGTTGACGTTGGAGCCGTAGGCCCCCTCCGCGTTCGAGAAAACGCGGAGCGCTGCGGTCTCCAGATCGCATCCCACCTTGGCCGCATAGGCCTCCGCATGGGCACGCACCGGGTTCAGCTCGACCGGCTCGTCAGCGGTGGCCGCGAGCCAGGCGGCCTCCGCCAAGAGCTTGATTTGCAGCGGCAGGAGATCGCGGAAAATGCCCGAGAGCGTCATGACGACGTCTATCCGTGCGCGCCCCAGCTCATCGAGCGGCAGGAGCTCGGCGCCCGCAAGACGCCCGTAGGCATCAAAGCGTGGCTTGGCTCCGAGCAGCGACAGCGCCTGGGCGATCGGTCCGCCATCGGTTTTGATGTTGTCCGCCCCCCAGAGGACGATCGCGATCGACCGGGGCATCTCGCCTGTTTTCGCCACATGGGTGTCGATGATCTTCTGTGCCTGGCGGGCACCTTCGGCCATCGCGAAGGCCGACGGCATTCGGAACGGATCAAAGGCGTGGATGTTGCGCCCGGTTGGCAAGATGCCAGGGCTCCGCAGCACATCCCCACCCGGAACCGGCCGCACGAAATGCCCGCCGAGCGCCGCGAGAAGAGCCGGCGTCTCGCTGTCCTCGCGCATCAACCGGCCGGCCTCGGCGATAGCCTCGGGATCGGATCCGGGCATCTCCGACATGGCGGCCAGGAGGTCGTCTCGTTCCACCTCCGCCATCGGGCGTCCAACGACGTGGAGGCCGTGCGGGATCAGCGCCTCCTCGAGCTCGCGGAGCGTGCCCACAAGCTCAGCAGCGCGGGCCTCCGGTGCCGTCCATTCGGGCTCCGCCTGTGCGAGGTCGAGCTCGGCCGCCTGCGCCTGGATCAGGCGCAACAATTCCGGTGCTTCCGCGGCTTGGGGGGCAAGACCGCGCCACCGCTCAAGGCTTTGCCGGAGATCCGTGAGCCCTTTGTAGAGCCCCGCCTGCGCCACCGGCGGCGTCAAATGCGTCACTGTCACAGCGCCCGAGCGACGCTTGGCGAGCGTCGCCTCAGACGGGTTGTTCGCCGCATAGAGATAGACGTTCGGCATCGAGCCGATCAGCCGGTCCGGCCAGCACTCTGCGCCGAGGCCCGTCTGTTTGCCCGGCATGAACTCGAGCGCGCCATGCATCCCGAAATGGAGGCAGACATCCGCGCGAAAGCCCTCCCGAAGATAGCGGTAGAAGGCGTTGAAGGCATGGGTCGGCGCGAACCCCTTCTCGAAAAGAAGCCGCATCGGGTCGCCTTCGTAGCCGAAGGCCGGCTGGACGCCGACAAATACACTGCCGAACTGGCGACCAAGGACGAAGACGCCGCCGCCATCGCTCTGCTGGCGGCCGGGCGCGGGGCCCCAGACGGCCTCGATCTCGCTGAGATAGGGGTCAGCACCGACGATCTCGTCGGCGCTGATCCGAGCGTGAACATTGGCCTCCTGCCCATGCTGCGCCGCATTGCCCTTGAGCACCGCGTCGCGGAGCGCCTCGACAGTTTCCGGCAGCTCAACCTCGTAGCCGTCGGCCGCCATCGCGGAGAGCGTGTTCCAGAGGCTCTCAAAGACCGAGAGATAGGCGGCCGTGCCGACGGCGCCGGCATTCGGCGGGAAGCCGTAGAGGACAATGGCCACGCGCCGCGCCGCCGCTCGGCTCCGCCGGAGCTGCGCGAGCGCTGCGGTGCGGTCGGCGAGGCGGGCGACCCGCTCCCGGCAGGGGGCCATGGCGCGCGGCGACGGGTGTCCCGCGCCGCTCCCCTGGGTGGCTGCGCCAGCCGCACCTCGACCGCCGAAGACCATCGGGTTGGTGGCGCCATCGATCTCCGGCAGTGCGATCAGGATCGTTGCCTCGACCGGAGAGAGGCCGGCGCTGCTCGCCTCCCACTCTGGAAGCGTCTGAAACTCGAGCGCGTGCGCTGCGATGTATGGCACGTCGAGCTTGGCGAGCGTCGCCTCGGCGGCGGCGCTGTCGTTGTAGGCTGGGCCGCCGACCAGGCTGAAGCCCGTGAGCGAGAGGAGTGCGTCGATCGTTGTCTTGCCGTCGCGCTCAAAGAACGCTTCGATCGCGGGTCGGTTGTCGAGCCCCGCCGCAAAGGCCGGGATCACGCGGAGGCCCCGTTCCTCCAAGGCGGCGATCACGGCGTCGTAGTGCGCCGTGTCCCCTGCGAGCACGTAGGAGCGCATGACGAGGAGGCCGACAGTGCCCTCAACCCGTCCTTTCGGCGCCGGAAGATCGGAGGCCCAGGCGCCGATGCGCCCGCGCATTCTTGGGTGGTAGACGCCGGTCTCCGGGTAATGGACGGGCTCCGGCACCACGAGGCCGCGCGCAAGCTCGGCATTCAGGCCCGTGGCGTAGCGGCTGACGAGGTGGCTGACCAGGCCAACGACGTTGTCATCCGATCCGCCGAGCCAATACTGCATGGCGATAAAATACGCGCGCAGGTCCTGTGCCTTTCCGGGGATGAACCTGAGAAGCCGCGGCAGCCGGCGCAGCATCGCCATCTGCCGCGCACCGGAGGCCGAGGACGCGCCGCTCTTGGCGCCGCGGAGGCGTTTGAGGAGCGCCATCGCGCCTGTGGCCGGCTGGCTCATATCGAGGCGGCCGAGCTTGGTCAGTCGGACGATCTCACCGGCGGCGAGGAGGCCGACCATTGCGTCGCAATGCGGGCGGCGTTCCTCCAGCGCGGGCAAGATCGCGCGCACGTGCTCATCGAGAAAGAGGAGCGCGGTGATGACGATGTCGGCCTCGGCGATGGCGGCTTTGGCCGCGACGAGCGTTTCGGGACGCTCCGCCCAGTCGGCGGCGGCATGAACCGAGAGCCGGAGCGCGGGGATCGCCTCGCGGAGCTCGGCCTCGGCCCGCGCAGCCGGGCCCGCAAGGTGGCTGTCGAGCGTGATCAGGGCCACGCGGATGCCCGGGCAGGAGACGCTGTTATCGAGCATAGTGCGCCTTCGCGTCGTAAAGGGTCTCAAGCGAGATCGTCTCGAGGCCACGGGCTGAGGCAAACGCCTCTGTGTTGCGCCGCGCCTTGCCGCGGACAAAGAACGGGATCTTGCGGAGCTCCTGCTCGGCCTCGACCGCCCAAGCGGGGGGGGCGTCCGTCGGGGGCATCGAGCCCCCTCCGGCCGCTGGCAGGTGCGCCGCGCTTTGCGGTGGCGCGTCCTGCCTCGGCGCCTCATCCGGACGCTCCGATGTCTGGTGTGCGAGGTGGGACGGGCCGGCGGCGTCGTGAAACTCAAAGTCCTCGCGGAACATCGCGAGGAGGTGTTCCTCAAGGCCCATCACCAGGGGATGGACAAGCGTGTCAAAGAGGACGTTGGCGCCCTCAGGCCCCATCAAAGGGGAGTAGCGGGCTGGAAAGTCCTGGACATGCACCGGGGCTGAGATCACGGCGCAGGGGATGCCGAGGCGTTTGGCTGTGTGGCGTTCCATCTGCGTGCCGAGGATGAGCTCGGGGGCGGCTGCCTGGATCGCGGCTTCGACTTCGAGGTAATCGTCGGTGATCAGGGCCTCGAGCCCGTATTTGCGTGCCGCTGCGCGCACATCCCGCGCGAACTCGCGGTTGTAGGCGCCGAGGCCGACGACTTCGAATCCCATCTCCTCGGATGCAACGCGGGCCAATGCTGTGGCGTGGGTGGCATCGCCGAAAATGAAGACGCGCTTTCCGGTGAGGTAGGTCGAATCGACACTCGCGCTCCACCAGGGCATGCGCAGGCCCTCGAGCTTGCTCGGTGTGCTACAGCCCGTGATCCGGGCGACCTCGTGGATGAAATCCTGCGTTGCGCCAACACCGATCGGCACGGTCTTCGTGTAAGGCTGGCCATAGGTGCGCTCGAGATAGCGGCAGGTCGTCTCAGCGGTTTCTGGATACAGTTGGACGTTGAAATGCGCAGCCGGCAGCCGGGCGATGTCCGCAGGTGTGGCGCCGAGGGGCGCTTGCGCGTTGACGCCAATCCCAAGACCCGCAAGGAGGCGCGTGATCTCAGCCACGTCGTCGCGGTGGCGGAACCCGAGGGCGGTGCCGCCAAGAATGTTGCAGGTGATCTCCGGTGTCCGCGTCGAAGGCTCAGCCAGGGCTCGCACAATGCTGTAGAACGTCTCGGCCGCCCCCCAGCTCTCCTTCCTTTGGTAGGAGGGCAGGTCCAGCGGAATGACCGGGATGGCGAGGCCGAGGCGCTCCGCAAGGCCGGCCGGGTCGTCCTGGATGAGTTCCGCCGTGCAGGACGCACCGACGATGATCGCCTCCGGATCGAAGCGGTCCACGGCTGCGGCGCAGGCGTCTTTGAAGAGCAGCGCGGTGTCGGAGCCGAGATCGCGTGCGGCGAAGGTCGTGTATGACACGGGCGGCCGACGGTCCCGGCGTTCAATCATTGTGAAGAGGAGATCGGCGTAGGTGTCGCCCTGGGGAGCGTGGAGCACATAGTGCAAGCGCTCCATTCCCGTCGCCACGCGCATGGCGCCGACATGGGGCGGCCCCTCATAGGTCCAGACTGAGAGCTTCACGTCCTGGCCTCCCCTCGCCCGTCGATGTCGTTCCCACATTCGAGCGAGCGGAGACGCCCGAGGTCCTGCGGCAGGACAACCGCTGGCAGAGGCGGTGTCGACGGCGCCGCCGGCGCCGTCCGCGCGCCGGCGCGCGGGTTCGGGCGGCGCCCGAACCGACACCTTGCGCCCAGACCGGGCGCCCTTCTCTGTTCCCGGGCGCCTCGGGGCGATGGCGTGGCGGTGCACTCTGACCGTGGCGCTCTCACGCGCATGCCGACCTCCGGGCCGGGTGGATCGCTGCGATCATTTCGCGGCGACGGAGTGGGCGGGCGAAGAGGCCGGCGAGATCTGCCGCCTGCTCAAAGCCATGGATCGGCGAAAACACCAGTTCGATCGCCCACTTGGTCGCGAGACCCTCCGCCTCGAGGGGGTTGGCCAGGCCAAGGCCGCAGACGGTCAGATCCGCCCGTGCCGCGCGCGCGCGTTCGAGCTGTCGCTCCACGTCCTGCCCCTCGGCGATCAAGGGACCTGCGGGCAGCAGCGCCAGATCCGGACCCACCAGAGCCCGGTGGATGTAGGGCGCGCCGACCTCAACGGGGATCATGCCACACTCCCGCGCGAGAAAGCGCGCCAGCGGGATCTCGAGTTGGCTGTCGGGGAAGACAAAGAGCCGCTTGCCGCGCAACACCTCAGCGACCCGCGCCACTGCGGCGCGCGCCCGCTGCAGGGGGGCAGCCATCGCAGCCTCGACCCTCTCGGAGGCCACGCCCATCGCCGCAGCGCCCGCGCGCAGCCAGAGCGCCGTGCCTTCGGCGCCGAACGGAAACGGGGCCGGCACATGCTGCGCGCCGCGTCCGGTCAAAGCCGTCAGCGTCGCGCCCAAAAAGGGTTGCGCGGCGAGGACCCGAGTGCCTGGTCCGACACCCGGATGCGCGCCGGCGCGCGGGGCCGGAAGGACCTCAATCTCAATCCCCATTGCAGAGAAAAGCGAGCGGATCTGGCCTTCTACGACATCCGGGAGCGCTCCGATCACAAGCAGTTTCTCGGCTGGCGTCTCCGGCAGAGTGGGCACGAGAGCGGCGAGGCACGCGTCCTCTCCCTCGGTGAAGGTCGTCTCGATGCCCGCGCCCGAGAAGTTCATCACCCGGACATCGGGCGCATAGCGAGCTGAGAGCCGCTCCGCAGCGCGGGACAGATCGAGTTTGATCACCTCGGACGGACAGGACCCCACGAGAAAGAGCTGCTTGATGTCCGGGCGCCGCGCGAGAAGGCGGGCCACCTCCCGCTCAAGCTCCTCTTGCGCGTCGGAGAGCCCGGCGAGATCGGTCTCCTCCATAATCGCGGTCCCAAAGCGCGGCTCGGCAAAAATCATGACCCCCGCGGCCGACTGCAGGAGATGCGCACAGGTCCGGCTGCCGACCACCAAGAAGAAGGCATCCTGCATCTTGCGGTGCAGCCAGATGATCCCGGTGAGCCCGCAGAACACCTCCCGCTGGCCCCGCTCCTTCAAAACCGGGACGTCGGCGCATCCGATTGGCGAAACCTCGGTCATGCCGGCGCCTCCGCCCGGGCCGCGCGGAGCTTCAGCAGGAACTGAGCGGCGTTCACCACGTAGACGGCGTAGGCTGCGAGCGCGAGCGCCATCTGAGCGGGCGGGGCCACGCCTGCACCCAGCGCGACGAGATAGGCCGTGTGGAGTGCGATCACAAGGAAGCTGACCACGTCCTCCCAGAAGAAGGCTGGGGCCAGAAGGTACTGGCCAAAAACAACTTTCTCCCAGATCGCTCCCGTGATCATGATGGTGTAGAGAAGCGCCGTCTTCAGCAGAATGCTGGCAGTCGCAAGCGCGTATCCGTCGCCGGAGGCGAGATAGCGGACAACGCACAAGAGTGAGATCAGGAATACTGCGAATTGGAGGGGCGCAAGAATGGCTTGGACCGTGGTCCAAACGCTGCCGTCGCGCCGTCGCCGTTCCTCCGCCGTGTAAAGCCCCGATCTTGCGTCGGCTCCAGACAACGTTTCCCCCGCATATCAGTCACTGTGGCCGGAAAGGTATCTGGGCGAGTCAGGATATGTCAACTTAAACTTACACACGTCAGATCGCGGCCAGAATGACGGTTTAGCCCCTGAAAAATATTCGTAAATTGGTGTGACACCACCTGAATCATCGGCATATAGAGTCGCAATGGTCAGGATGTCCGTCATTGAAATTTGACATCATCACCCGCACATGCTTCTGTGCGACAAGGCGCCGCAGAATGGGTCGGCGCTGGCTTTCCGTGGATGGAGACGCGGATGTTCTTGTCTGAGCGGATCGCCGAGAGTGCCCCGCCAGTGGCCGCGTATCCGATCACGACCGGACGCCTCGCGGATGCAGCGCTTGCGGCACTTCGCTCGGCGCAACAAGATGGGTCGGCCGTGATAGCGGAGCGGTTCGTGGCCATGTTGGCCTCGGACAAACCCCACGACGCGGAGCGCTCCGTCGCGTTTCTGCGCGACCAGGGGATCGCCACGGAGCGAATCGTTGAGGTGCACGTCCCGGCCGCCGCGCGCTATCTCGGCCACTTGTGGGAGACCGACGCGCTCGACTTCGGCGCGGTGGCGCGTGTATCCGCCCGGCTGACGCGGATTGCGCAGGATCTCGGCTGGCAAAACGCCATGCCTCGAACGCGCGGACGGGCGCCGCTTGCCCTTCTCCTTTCACCGGCGGGGGAGCATCACCATCTCGGCGTGGTCGTTGCGGCCCAGAACCTTCGCCGGGCGGGCTGGGCCGTCTCGCTGGATCTCACCGCAACGGAGGAGAGCCTCTCGCAGGGGCTCGCGCAGGGCCCACCGGATCTCGTGGGCGTGACCGTCGGCCACAGCCGCGCGGCCGACACGGCCGGGCGCCTCCTCGACCTCGCGGGACGTCTTGCCCCCGGGACGCGGCGTGCGCTTGGCGGACCGCTCCTTGCCGTGCGCCCCGACCTCTGCGCGGCGCTGCCGGCCGACATCCTGGTCGCCCCCGATTCGGATCCCGCAGCGCTTCTACCGGCCGCCCCGACCGAGCCGGTGGCACACCCATGAACGGCGCCCCGTCGCCCACTGCCCCACCGGGCACCGGGGGTGCCCCGCGATGAACAAGTCCGGTTTTTTCCCGGCGCAGAGCGGCGCGTTCGAGGAGATCGACGCCAAGATCATTCTGAAAATGGTCGCCACATCGTCCGACTTCTGCGTCATCATCGACGCCGACGGGTTGGTTGAGCGCATTGTGCTGGGCTCCGAGACGCTGATTGGCGATGATTTGCTGAACTGGCGGGGGGCGCCGTTTCGAAGCACTCTGACTGAGGAGAGCCTTCCGAAATACGACGCCCTCCTGACGGGCGCGGCCGGCGACGGGCCGCCCAAATGGCGCCAATTGAACCACTCCACGTTGAGCGAGACGGATCTGCCCGTGGCCTATGCGGCGCAACCGGGCGAGGATCCGGGCACTGTCCTCCTCCTCGGGCGCGACAAGCGGGAGCTGATGCAGCTCCAAAACCGCCTGGTGCAGTCGCAGTTGACCATCGAGCAGGATTACGAGCGCATTCGGCAGGTCGAAAGCCGCTACCGCGTGCTCTTTGAGACCGGGTCCGACGCGTTGGTCATCCTCAGCGCCGATACGGGACGCGTCGGTGACATCAATTCCGCCGCGGCAAGGCTTCTGAAGCGCGACGCGCAGGAGATCAAGGGCCGCCC
Organism: Pseudomonadota bacterium; assembly: GCA_038749815.1. Classification (GTDB taxonomy): domain Bacteria; phylum Pseudomonadota; class Alphaproteobacteria; order Rhodobacterales; family Rhodobacteraceae; genus Algicella. Next base: position 11,459 of record JBCDHQ010000013.1, read on the forward strand.
CCTCTCAGGTCTGATCGCACCGGGCTCCGCCGAGAGCTTCTCGGACATGATCGAGACGGTGCGCACAAAGGGCGGACAGCGCTCCGTCTTGACCACTCTGAAGTCCGATCATCGCCGGATTTGGATCGAAGCGCTCTTGTTCCGTTCAATGAGCGACACTCTGGTCCTCTGCCGCCTCCACCCCGAGAACGACAGCGGCGCCCAGGTGCGCGGCGTCGCCTCCGCATTGACCGAACTCTATGCACGGGGCGGCGATGCCGTGGTGTTCACAGACAAGGATGGCCGAATTCTCCAGGCCAATTCTGCCTTTCAATCGATTGCCAACGTGGCTGTGGCCGAGCGCTTGATCGGCACAAGCCTCGCCACCTATCTCGCCCGACCATCGGTCGATCTGACGGTGATGACGACCAACGCGGAGCAGGCGGGCAGGCTCTCGATCTACGCCACAGCGCTCCGGACGGAGTACGGCGCGCAAATCCCGGTGGAGATCTCGACGACGTACTTGCCCGATCACGATCCGACGGGCTTTGGCTTTGTGATCCGCGATGTCTCCCGGCTCGAGGCGGCGCGACAATCGTCGAGCGCGGTGTCCTCGGAAGCCGTGGAACATGTGATCGAGCTTGTGGGCTCCACCCCACTCAAGGAGCTGGTCCGGGGCACCACTGATGTGGTCGAGAAGCTCTGCATCGAGACGGCAATCCGGCTGACCAACAACAATCGCGCCGCTGCGGCCGAGATGCTCGGCCTGTCCCGCCAAAGCCTCTACGTCAAGCTCCGCCGCTACGGCCTGGTCGAGAGCGACGACAGCGTCGACTGACACCCGTCCGCGAGAGGGCCGAGCGCATCTCCGCGTCGAGACTGCGTCGGGCGGCGCGTGGCCTCTTCCCAAACGCAAAGTGTCGTGTTTAATTGACACCATGAGCGTCAGCGAGAACATCCGCCTTCGGACACCACACCCGGCAGTTGTGCTTGAGCTGCTGAAACCCGTCACGTGGTTTCCGCCGATGTGGGCCTATATGTGCGGCGTCGTGGCATCCGGCGTGCCGCTGTCGGAGCGGTGGGGGATGTTTGCGCTCGGCGTGATCCTCGCAGGCCCTGTCGTCTGCGGGATGAGCCAGGCGGCCAATGACTGGTGCGACCGCCATGTCGACGCGATCAATGAGCCGGACCGGCCGATCCCGTCCGGGCGGATGCCCGGGCGCTGGGGCCTCTGGATCGCGCTCGCGATGAGCGGTGGCGCCCTGCTCCTCGGCGCGGCGCTCGGCGCATGGGGCTTCGGCGCGACCGTGATTGCTGTTGCCTTGGCCTGGGCCTATTCAGCCGAGCCCCTGAGGTTGAAGCGCTCCGGCATCTTTGGGCCCGGCACAGTCGGTCTCGCCTATGAGGGTCTGCCCTGGATCACCGGTGCGGCCGTGATGACGGCCGCTGCCCCCCGTGCGGAGGTGCTGGTGATGGCCCTCCTGTACGCGCTCGGCGCGCATGGGATCATGACCCTCAACGATTTCAAAGCGTTGGAAGGCGATCGGGAGACCGGCGTCCGCTCCCTCCCGGTCACGCTCGGACCGGCGCGCGCGGCACGAGTGGCCTGCGCGGTGATGGCAATCCCGCAGCTCGTGGTGATCCTGTTGCTCTCCGTCTGGGGCGCGCCCTGGCACGCGCTCGCGGTTGCAGCGCTTCTGGGCCTTCAAGCCCTCGCCATGCGGCGCCTCCTGTCCGATCCGAAGGGGCGGGCGCCTTGGTACAACGGCACGGGCGTTCTCTTTTACGTGCTCGGCATGCTGGTCGCAGCACTCGCACTCGGAGGGATGGCATGATCGGTTGGTTCAGCATTCTGAGGCTCGGCCTCGTGCAGGCCTCGCTCGGCGCCGTGATCGTTTTGGTGACCGCGACGCTCAACCGCGTCATGGTGGTGGAGCTCGGCTTTCCGGCGGTCCTCGCGGGATGCCTCTTTGCGCTCTACTATGCCACGCAGTTTCTGCGCCCCCATTTCGGGCATGGCACGGACCGCGGAGGGCGACGGACGCCGTGGATCATCGGTGGTGTGATTGTGCTGGCAATTGGCGGAGTTGGCGCAACGCTCTCCGTGGCGCTGATGAGCACCTCGCCCGCGCTCGGCATAGCGGCGGCCGTGCCGGCCTTCCTTTTGATCGGGGTTGGGATCGGGGCGGCCGGGACAAACCTTCTGGCACTTCTCGCAGCGCTCGTTGCGCCCGACAAGAAGGCGGCCGCTGGATCCGCTGTCTGGATCATGATGGTGGCGGGCCTCGCCTCCACCGGGATCGCGGTCAGCATCTACCTCGAGACCTACTCCTTCGCTCGCCTCGTTGAGATTTCGGCGATTGTCTGTGCGGCGGCGGTGGGCCTCACGCTCATCGGCGTGGTCGGGATCGAGGCCCGCGCGGCAGAGCGCCCGGCCCCACATGAGACCCGCTTTGCCGACGCGCTGCGCAGTGTTCTCGCCGACCCGGTGGCGCGGCGGTTCTCGATCTTCGTCTTCGCCGCAATGTTCGCCTACAACGCCCAGGATCTGATCCTGGAGCCCTACGCCGGTCATGTGTTCGGCCTCGACGTCGCCGGTTCGACCAAACTCGGGTCGAGCCTGCACCAGGGTGCCCTCCTCGGCATGATCCTGGTTCTGATCGCGACGGGCGTGCTCCGCCGTGTGATCGAGATCCCGACCAGGGTCTTTATCGTGGGCGGATGCCTCGCCTCCGGTGCAGCGCTTGTGGCGCTCGGTCTTGGCGGGCGGTCGCCCGACACGTGGCCGCTGACCGCGAACGTCATGGCGCTTGGGTTTGCGAACGGTGTCTTCGCCGTCGCGGCCGTGGGCGCCATGATGGGGATCGCCTCCGAGGGCGCTGGCCGGCAGGAGGGGGTCCGGATGGGGATTTTCGGCGCCGCACAGGCAATCGCCTTCGGGCTTGGCGCCTTCACGGGCACCCTTGCCGTCGACATCGCGCGTGCGCTGATTGCCTCGGATGCCGCGGCCTATGGCACAGTCTTTATCCTCGAGGGGGGTATCTTTCTCCTCTCCGCCCTTCTTGCAAGTCGCATCGCCATGGCCGGCGCGCCGCGGCGCGATGCGCTCGTCCCGGGAGAATGAGCATGGAATTCGACGTTGTCGTCGTAGGCGGTGGACCCGCCGGAGCCACTGCGGCGGAGGATCTGGCCCGCTCAGGTCATCGCGTGGCGCTTCTCGACCGGGCGGGGCGGATCAAGCCCTGCGGCGGCGCGGTGCCGCCGCGCCTGATCGAGGATTTTGCGATCCCCGAGAGCCAGATCGTCGCGCGGATCCGCACCGCGCGGATGATCTCCCCCTCCCATCAGACGGTCGATATCCCGATTGAGAACGGCTATGTCGGGATGGTCGACCGCGAGCATTTCGACGAGTTCCTGCGCGAGCGCGCCGTCGGGGCCGGTGCCGAGCGGATCACCGGCACGTTCGTGAAGATCACCCGCGACCGGGAGGGGACGCGGGTCTGGTACCGCCCCAAAGGCCTCGACGAGCCGGCGCCGATCACCTGCCGCCTGATCATCGGCGCGGATGGCGCGCGCTCGGATGTCGCGCGCGCGGAGGTGCCGGGCGGCGACACGATTCCCTACGTCATCGCCTATCATGAGGTCATCGCGACGCCCGAGGACGGCAGTTGGGACCCCGACCGCTGCGACGTGATCTATGACGGACGGATCTCGCCCGATTTTTACGGCTGGGTCTTCCCGCACGGGCCGCAGGCGAGCGTCGGCATGGGGTCGGGCATCAAGGGCGTCGACCTCAAGGGCGCGACTGCGGCGCTCCGGACCGCCTCGGGCCTCGAGGGATGCGAGACGATCCGACGTGAGGGCGCTCCGATCCCGCTCGAGCCGCTCAAGCGCTGGGACAACGGACGGGACGTGGTGCTGGCAGGCGATGCGGCCGGCGTGGTCGCCCCCTCCTCGGGCGAGGGGATTTACTACGCGATGATCGGCGGGCGCTTTGCGGCGATGGCGGCGGCGGCCAGCCTGACCTCCGGCCGAGCCGAGGACCTCCGCCTTGCGAGGCGGTTCTTCATGAAAGAGCACAAGATGGTCTTTCGGGTCCTGCGCGTGATGCAGGACACTTGGTACCGCTCCGACGATCGGCGCGAGCGCTTCGTGACGCTCTGCCGCGACATCGATGTCCAGCGCCTGACGTTCGAAGCCTACATGAACAAGAAGCTCGTGCGCGCCAAACCCTGGGCCCATGTGCGGATCATGGCCAAGAACATCGGCCACCTCACCCGCCTCCTGCCCCCATCATGAGCGCGCTGATCCCGGCCTGGGTTGACGGCACGCTCACCCCGCTCGACAAGCTCGAGGTGCATCGGCGCGGTCTCCGCCACCCGGCGATCTCGGTCTTCGTGATGGACGGGGCGCGGACCCTCCTCCAGCAGCGCGCGCTCAGCAAGTACCACACGCCGGGGCTCTGGGCGAATGCGTGCTGCACCCATCCCTACTGGGGCGAGCCGTCAATGACCTGCGCCGCGCGCCGACTGCGCCAGGAGCTCGGGATCCGGGACCTTGCGCTCACGCCGCGCGAGACGATCGAGTACCGCGCCGATGTCGGCGGGGGCCTGGTCGAGCACGAAGTCGTCGACCTCTTCACCGCGGAGGGTCGGCCGGAGCCCGCGCCGAACCCCGAGGAGGTCATGGCGACGCGGTGGGTGACGCTCGACACACTCCGCGAGGAGATCGCAGCGGCGCCCGAACGCTTTACGCCCTGGCTCAGGATTTACCTGGCCGACCATGCAGCACTGATCTTTGGCGAGGTGGTCTAAGGCGTCTCAGGCGTCAAAGAACCCTGGACCTGCGCGGCCCCTGAGGGCGGCCGCGAGCTCCCGCCCCATCTCCGGCCCATCGGCCGCGGGACCGGCAAAGCCCTCCGCCAGCGCTTCGCTGCCATCGGGTCGGATGATCTCACCTCGGAACGAGATGCCATCCGGCGAGAGCTCCGCCAGACCGCCGATTGGCGTCTGACAGGAGCCGTCGAGCGCGGCCAGAAACGCCCGCTCCGCGGCCAGTCGGAGCCCCGTCTCATGGTCGTGGATCGGCGCGAGCAGCGCCTCGGTTGCGGCGTCGTTCTGACGCCGTTCGATCCCGATGGCGCCTTGTGCGACGGCGGGCAGCATGTCCTCGGGGGCAATCGGCGTCGCCGGCAGCGCCTCCATCCCGAGCCGCCTCAGCCCAGCCATCGCGAGGAAGGTCGCCACTGCGACCCCATCTTCGAGCTTCTTCAAGCGGGTCTGCACGTTGCCTCGGAACTCGACCACCGTCAGATCGGGGCGCTTGTGGAGGAGCTGCGCCCGACGCCGGAGGCTCGACGTCCCGACAACCGCCCCATCGGGCAGGGCATCGAGCGAGGGACAGCCCGGTGCCACAAACGCGTCGCTCACATCCTCTCGCGGGAGATAGGTGTCAAGGATCAGGCCCGCCGGCTGCTCCACCGGCATGTCCTTCATCGAGTGGACCGCGATGTCGATCCCACCCGCGAGGAGCGCGTCTTCGATCTCTTTGGTGAAAAGCCCCTTGCCGCCGATCTCGCCGAGGGGCCGGTCCAGAACGATGTCGCCCGTCGTCTTGATCACAACGATCTCGAAGGCCGCATCGGGGAGCCCATGCGCCGCCATCAATCGGTCCCGCGTCTCGTGGGCCTGCGCGAGCGCCAACGGCGATCCGCGCGTCCCGATCTTCAGCGGGCGGTCGAGGTCTGGGAGGGTCATTTGTGGGCTCCGTCACGTCGTCCTTTCCCTTAGCAAAGCCCCTCTGTAAGGTAAACGTGACATCCGAGGGGTTCCATGACAGCACCGACCAAGACAATCCTGCGCGCTCTCGCGGGCGAGGCGCAGGACCCGCCACCTGCCTGGATGATGCGCCAAGCGGGACGGTATCTGCCGGAGTATCGCGCGACGCGCGCGCAGGCGGGCAGTTTCCTCGATCTCTGCTACACGCCGGAGCTTGCCGCGGAGGTCACGCTCCAGCCGATCCGGCGCTACGGGTTTGACGCGGCGATCTTATTTGCTGACATTCTCCTGGTGGCCCAGGCGCTCGGCCTCGACCTTTGGTTTGTCGAGGGCGAGGGACCGAAGCTCTCGACCGTGCGCGATGCCGCGGGTCTCGCCGGTCTTCGTCCGACGGCCGAGATCGACGCCACACTCTCCCCCGTCTACGAGACCGTGCGGATCCTGCGGCGGGAGCTCCCCGCTGAGACCACGCTGATCGGTTTTGCGGGCGCGCCCTGGACCGTGGCCACCTACATGATCGAGGGCGCCGGCAGCCGCGATCACGCCGCGGCGCGCGGCCTTCTCTACCGGGATCCGGCGACGTTTCAGGGGCTGATCGACAGACTGACGGCCGCCACGACGCACTACCTCCTCGGTCAGATCGAGGCCGGCGCCGAGGTCGTGATGCTCTTCGACAGTTGGGCCGGTGCCCTGCCCGGCCGCCACTTTACGCGCTACGCGACTGCCCCCGTCCAGCACATCGTTGCGGCCATCCGCGCGCGGCACCCGGGCTTTCCGGTGATCGGCTTTCCCCGCCAAGCCGGGGAAAAACTGCTGGCCTACACCAAGGCGACCGGCGTGTCCGCGGTGGCAATCGACACGAGCGTCGATCCCGTATGGGCCGCCGAGACCCTGCAGCCTCACGTGTGTGTGCAGGGCAACTTGGATCCAACATTGATGATCACCGGGGGACCGACGCTCAGACACGAGGTCAAGCGCCTCCGCGAGATCCTGGGACGCCGGCCCTACATCTTCAATCTCGGACACGGGATCACGCCTGAGGCGGACCCGGACCACGTCCATACGCTGCTCGACGCCCTTCGGCACTGACAGTCACTCGGCCGCCAAGCGGTCCAGCGCGGTCAGCACGTCCGGGGCAAGGGCCGCGCTCATGTCACGTCGCATGAGCGCGCGGGCCTCCTGTCCGCTCATCTCACCCTTGTAGGCTCGCCGGCCAGTGAGGGCGTCATAGACATCGGCGACAGTGACGATCGCGGTCAGTGGGTCCTGCTCTGCCACCGTCAGACCCTTGGGATACCCGCTGCCGTCCCGCTTCTCATGATGCTCCCCGACAATCCGCCCGATCCGGTCGAGGACCGGCGTCCCATGAAACAGGCGCTCACCAATCTCGGTGTGCCCGCGCATGATGCGCGCCTCGTGCCCGGTCAACTGACCGGGTTTCTCGAGAAGATGGGCGGGCATCGCCAGCTTTCCCACGTCGTGGAGGAGTGCGGCGGCCGACAGCACCTCGAGCTCTGCCGCGTTGAGCGCTTGCGATGACCCGAGGTGCACCGCCAACGTGGACACCCGCCTGCTGTGCGCGGCTGTCGCCGGGCTCTTGTATGCAAGGAACTCGAGGAGTGTCTCGGCCAGATCCGAGAGCCTGACATCGGCCACAACATGTGCGGACAGTTCGGGCGGTCCGTCGGGCTGCGGCTCAGCCAGTCGACGCACAGCCTCTATAATGTCGGCTGCGAGACGGCCAGGTACACCGAACGCCACTTTTCGCCCCACGCGCTGCCCCCCACGCCAGTTCTGTTCCTTCGCAAGTATCGAAGGTGCCGGGTGAGAAGTAAACCAATGGGCTTGAGGCCTGGCTACAGAGGGTTGCCCCAAAATGAACGCCCCCTCCGCGATGGAGGGGGCGTCTTGCTTGTGGTCCAGGCTGTTCCGATCAGCTGCCGGTGCCCGGGATCTCGACATTGTCGGGGTAGACCGGGCCGTACCCGTGGATGACCGCCCACTCGTACCAGTTGTCGACGACGGTCCCAGTGATGAGAATGCCGATGCCGCCGGTGATCGTGGTGAGGCAGGCAAACCACCAGGCCCAGCGGTGGATCCCTTCCATCGTGGCATTGAAGCCCATCGTCCAGCGCCAGAAGAGGCCGGCGCGCTCGGACGCTGTGCCGCGGTCGACAATCTGCTCAATCTCACGATCCCCACCCAGACGCGTGACCGCGAGGATGGTCGCGCCGTGCATCGCAAAGAGGAGCGTTGAGCCGTAGAGGAACACGATCGAGAGCGCGTGGAACGGGTTGTAGAAGAGGTTCCCGTAGGTCAGCGAGAAGTTATTGGTCCAATCGAGATGGGTGAAGATGCCGTAGGGCACCGCCTCCGACCAGGAGCCCATCAGGATCGGGCGGAAGAGGCCCAGGACCAGGAAGAGCCAGATCGCGCAGGCAAACGCATAGGACACGTGGTAGCCCATGCCGAGAGCGCGCGCCCGCACGAAGGACCGCGCCCACCAGCACATCACCGAGACCAGAAGGAAGAACGAGGAGATGATGTACCACCCCCCCTCATTCAGGGGCGGGATGGACAGGCCGTACTCAGCCGAAGGCGGATCGAGCGAGAGCCAGAACAGCTCCCTCAGGAAGAGCGCTGGGCTGAAATCCACCTGGATCCAAAAGTTGAGGCCGACGATGAAGAACCAAAGCGCACCCGCGACGATCGAGATCACACCGTAGAACCCGAGATGGATCGGCCCGATCTGAGCGTTGCCGAACCACCCGGCGAGCTTTGAGAACCAAGGCTCCTCAGTCCTGTCGGAGTACCAGTCGGAGAGGACTGACATCCCTTTTTCGGGCGGACCTTGGACCTGGACTTGAGTGAAGATGTTCTGAATTTCGAGTGTCATGTCTCAGTCCCTCAGAGATCGCGCCACCAGGGCAGGTCGAGCCACCAATCCCACCAAGCCACCCAGGCATCGGTCCAGATCGTGCCCGAGATCACGATGCAGATCGCCGACCAGGCGCCCGCGTTGAGCGCCAGGAGGAGGCCGAGGCGGTGAATGCCGAGCGTGCCGACCGAGTAGCCGATGAAATCGCGGAAGTAAGTGTCCTCGTGGTCCGGCGTGCGGACTTCGTCCTCGGTCGGGTTAACCGCTGAGAGAACCAGCGCGCCATGGAGCGCGAGCGCGAGCGTCGTCGTAAAGAAGAACGTGATCGCGATCATGTGGGCGGGATTGTAGTGGAAGTTCCCGTAGGTGTACCCGACGTTTGAAACCCAATCGAGGTGGGTCCAGATCCCATAGGGAAACCCGTGGCCCCAGGCGCCCATCCAGATCGGACGGATCACGTTCAGCGTGACATAGGCCGCGATGGCAACGCCGAAGGCGAAGGGCACGTGGTAGCCCATGCCGAGCTTGTTGCAGATCTCGACCTCGCGCAGCATCCAGCTGACGAAAGCACCGATCGCGCAGATCGTGACCAGTTGCCACATCCCCCCTTCTTGGAGCGGCATGAACGCAAGCCCCGCCTCAACCTTCGGTGGCATCACCGAGATCAGCCAGGGGTTCCAGGTCGCCATCGGGCCTGTGGCGGCATCGATGAAGATGAGGAGCGTGCCGAGGGCGGCGAAGAAAATGGTCGTGACGCCGAAGAAGCCCACAAAGAAGGGGCCGACCCAGAAGTCGAACAGGCTCCCCCCGACCAGCGTACCGCCCGGTACGCGATACTTTTTCTCGAAGCTGAGCAAGGCCATGCTTCTGTCTCCGCGTTGCCGGCCAGGGCGCGGCCGGACTGGGTTCAGGTCTCGCCGCGGGCGAACGCGCCGCCCGCGGCATTGGTATGGCTGTCCGGAGCGGGTCCGCAGCCGGAGAGGAGCGGCCTTACTCGGCTGCGTACTTCTCGGCGGCGATCTCGAACCAGTTGTAGTAGTCCGTGCTGAGGAGGACGAGGTGGATCATCGCCGCCAGCAGGAACAGGAACACGCCCTGAGCCACGAAGACGCGGCGCGGATCGAAGACCAGCCAGATCTTGTAGAACTTGCTCATATCGAACATGTGTCGTGCTCCTTAGAACCAGGGACGCCAAATGAGCACGAGAAAGTGCGCCACAACCGCGATTGCGGCGAAGAGGCTGAGCCCCTTCATGTAGACGTCGTGCAACTCCTGCGCCTGGTCGTCGGTCAGGCCCGTGAAGGACAGGCCAGTATTTTCAGTCATCAGTATCCTCCTGGATCGTATGACCGATGCCGCGGAGCCTCGCGGCCAGGTCGCCCGCCCCGTGCGGGACTAGGCCATCCCGGGCGAGCCGGGATCTCTCACCTCCCCGCCGTCAGGCGGAGAAGATCAGCGGTGTCACCTCGCTTGCCATCTGGCGGGCGTGGGTGACAAAGAACCTCCGGGGCTCTCCTTTCTTCGGCGCGACCATCCGAAACAGCGCCGGGATCAGCGAGATTGTGAAAACAAGTCCGAAGTAGAGGCCGTATTCCCAGCGCGGGTCGCGGCGGGAGGTGGTGTGATCGAAGGGGATGTGCGCCATATCAGCGGTCCTTTCGTCGCGGCGAGGGTGTGGAATCGAGGTCGTCAACGGTCTCGCGCTCGACGCGCTCCAGACCGTGGGCAAGCGCGGCCGTCTCGGCCGCGTCGCGAAGGGATTTTGCTGCCGAGATGCGCGTCAGCACGGGGTGGCGGGCAACGATCTCATCGAGGCGCGCTTGCGCCTCCGGTGACCAAGGCAGATCCCGGCGGAGCCGCGCGGGCGTCGCATCTGCCCGGTCGAGCTCACTGCCGAGCGGCAGAATGTGGAAGAGCGCATCGAAGAGGCCGTTGCAGACCTCCTGGAGCAGGTAGGTCGCGCCGGCATATCCCATGAACGGCGTGCCGGTGTGGCGCCGGATCGCAGCACCCGGAAACGAGGCCGGAATAAAGGCGGGCTTCGGTCCAAACCCTCCTGTCTCCTCCGCGAGATACATCTTCTCGTTGATCGAGCCGAGGACCACGGTCGGGCGCGCAGCATGGAGTTTGGCCCGCACGGCATCGTTGTCGGTCTTCGCCCCCGCCTTCCGAGGGACGGCGAGCGCGCAGGGCAGCCCGAGCTCGTCCTCGAGATAGTGGCGGATGCCCCGCGTGTAGGTCTCGTTTGCGACGATCGCGAAGGAGGCCGTGGCGAAGAAATCCTGCGTGACGGAGCGCCAGAGGTCCCAAACGGGCTTCAGCGTGGAGTGTTTTTCGCGCTCGATGAAGGGTTCGGGGTCGAGATCGAGCATCCCGCCCAAGGTCCGAAGAAACGCAGTGGTCGACTCTATCCCGATCGGCGCCTGGAGGTAGGGCTTCTCGAGCACCTCCGCGAGCCCGCGGCCGAACTCCCGATACATCACAATGTTCGCGTCGGCGTCGACGAGGCGGGGCATCTCGGCCAAGTGCGCGCCGAGGGGCATGACCATGTGGACCTCTGCCCCGATCCCCTCCACCAGCCGCCTGATCTCGGCAAGGTCGGAGGCTGTGTTGAACGTGCCGTACATCGGGCCGAGGATGTTGACCCGCGGCGGCGCGCACTCTGCGCGCGCCTTGGCGCGCGGCAGACGCCCCTTGGTCATCCCAAATTCGGTGAACGTCCACGTCATCGCACGGTCTGCGGCCTGCCACTGATCCTCGTCGATCGTGCGGGGCAGAAAGCGCTGAATGTTGGTGCCTTGGGGCGTCACACCGCCGCCGATCATCTCGGCGATGGAGCCGGTGACAACCACCGCCGGCAGCACTGGATCGAGGGTTTTCCAGGCCCGACGCATGGCGCCCTCGGTCCCCTCCCGGCCGAGCTCCTCCTCGCCGAGACCGGTCACGACGATGGGGAGCTCGTGGGGGGGCAGTGCGTCTGTGTAGTGGAGGACCGACGTCACGGGGAGGTTTTCGCACCCGACCGGCCCGTCGATCACGACCTGCAGACCCTTGAGCGCCGTGAACGCGTAAACTGCGCCCCAATAGCCGCCGGCCCGGTCGTGGTCCTGGATCAGCATGCGCTCGCCATCAGATCATCTCCTGCGCCTTCTGGGCGCGGCGTTGCTTCTCAAGTTTCTTGGCGTGGCGGGCGCGGAACTCCGGCTGGAGGTTCGGCTGACCCTCCCAGACACCCGCCGTGTCGCCCGCCCCGACGCCGGCAAAAAAGTCCCGCATCCGGTTCATCCGGGCGCGGTTGGCCATCGCTGCGGTCACGATCTGCTGAAGCGGTCCGGCCCCGGCATGCCCCATCAAAGGCCGCGCCGAGACGAGGTTGGTGAAGTAAAGCGCAGGGATCGCCTGTTCCTTGGCGTGCTGCACGACGGGCGTCGTCCCGATTGCGAGATCGGGCTTCAGCGCATCGACGGCCGCGCAGTCATCCTCAAGCGATGCGCGGAAGCGCACCTCGACGCCCCGATCGCGGAGCCAATCGGCATCCGCCGCACTCCGCTCGCTCTTCGCGCAGGCAGTGCCGACATAGGGCACCTCTGCCCCGCTCTCGATCAGAAGCCGAGCGACGATCAACTCCGAGCCCTCGTAACCCGACAGCGTGATGCGCCCTTTGACCGGCGCCGCTGCGAAGGCCTCCTTGATCTTGGGCAGGACCGCATGCGCCGCCGCCCGCGCCGCACGCGGCGCACCGATCACCTCCGCAACCGCATCGAGCCAAGCCGCCGTTCCCTCCACACCCACAGGTGCGGACGCCACGATTGGTCGACCGATTGCCGTGAACTCCCGCACTGTCGCGGTGTAGAACGGGTGGATCGCGGCCACGAGGGACGCATCGAGCGCGGCATACTGCTCGCGCCACTCCCGGCAGGGCACAGTTGGGCCGACCGCCAGACCAAGGGGCGCGATGAGCTGGCCAATGGTCACTGGGTCGACCGGAAACATCTCACCAAGAAGCGCGACTGTCGGGCGGTCGCCTCGGGCCGCCGCGGGCGCCGCGACCGGCCCCGCCTCCACCTCTGAGCGGGCATAGGCCAGCATCGCGCTCGCCAGAACATCCTTGGCCTCGGCATGGGTTGGCACGCCAAAGCCGGGAACATCGATGCCAATGATCCGCACGCCATCGATCTCACGCGGAAGAAGGCGAAGCGGCACACCCGAGGCGGTCGGAACGCAGAGATTGGTCACGACGATCGCGTCATAGCGATCAGGATCCGCCATGGCGTGGACGGCGTCCCGAATGTCCTCGAAAAGCTTGCCCGTCACCAGCGTCTCGGAGTTGAACGGCACATATCCCACAGAGCGGCGCGCGCCGTAGAAGTGGCTGACAAAGCTCAGGCCGAAGACGCAGCAGGCGGAACCAGAGAGAAGAGTTCCGACCCGCCGCATCCTCAGCCCCACCCGGAGCGAGCCGAACGCAGGACACATGCTTTGCGGCTTGTCATGCGGGCCTTGCGGGTAGTCCTTTGCAAAGGCTTCGAGGAGCGGGGCCTGACCCGCCGCACCCGCTGCCTCCAACATCTTGTCTCGACCGGCGTGACAGCCCTGCCCGTCCGCACTGAGTGCGCGCTCGGCTATCTCTGCCGCACCGTCTGTCATAGCGCCCCTCCAGGCACAGCGGTCGGGCCAGGTGCCACCGGCCCCGCCTCGCCTGCGGCGAGGCCGCCGGTCCCGGACCGGCGGATTGGGCCTGCGGCCCAATCGGGGCCTGCCACGCGCCCGGCCGGCTGCCGCAGATCAAACGTCATCGTAAATGACCTCAAGGCTTGGGCGTGGCGCTGCGTTCTTGCCGCGCATATCCGCCTCGGTCGCAGGCTCGAGGACAACGTCCCCGCCCGTGTCTTTGGCCTCAAAGAGTGCGAGGAGGCCGTCCTGGTCCAGCGGCTCGGGATGGATTGGCGGCGCGTCGGCGACGTTCTCGGCCAGCTCACCGAAAAGCGCACCCCACTGCCCCGACGCCGAACCCACAATCTGATAGGCGGCGGATTTCCGGCGCAGATCGTCATCCGCCGGGATCGCTGCGAGAACCGGGATCTCCACGGCTTCGGCGAAGGCCGCCGCTTCGCCAGTGCCGTCATCCTTGTTGATGACCATTCCTGCGACGCCGACATTGCCGCCGAGCCCGCGGAAGTACTTCACCGCAGAGCAAACGTTGTTGGCCACATAAAGGCTCTGCAGGTCATTGGAGGCGACGACGATGACCTTTTGCGCCATGTCTCGCGCGATCGGCAGACCAAAGCCGCCGCAGACCACGTCACCCAAAAAATCGAGCAGGACGTAGTCGAAATCCCATTCGTGGAAGCCCAGTTTCTCCAGGAGCTCGAACCCGTGGATGATCCCGCGCCCGCCGCAGCCGCGCCCGACTTCCGGCCCGCCGAGCTCCATGGCGAAGACGCCGCCGCGCTTGAAGCAGACATCGCCGATGGCCACGGGCTCACCCGCCAGGCCCTTCCGGGTCGAGGTCTCGATGATCGTCGGGCAGGCCTTGCCGCCAAAGAGAAGTGATGTCGTGTCGGACTTTGGGTCGCAGCCAATCAGGAGCACCCGCTTGCCTTGCTCGGCCATCATGTGACTGAGATTGGCGAGTGTGAACGACTTGCCGATGCCGCCCTTCCCGTAGATCGCAATGATCTGGGTCTTTTTGGTGGGCGGTGCCACCGGCAACGGGTCCGGCGCCGCCTTGGCCTCTGCGCGGAGGGATTGGTCCGCGCGCGCGATGGGATCGCCGCGCAGGTACGGAACACGATCGTCCAACGGAGTCATTGGCAGCCCTTCCAATTGAGGCACATCTTGAGGCAGGCGGGGTCGGAGAAGGCCTGTGTATAGGCCGCTGAGGCCTCGTCCGCGGGCCGGCTGTGGGTGAGGAGGTCCGAGAGATCGAGATGCCCGTCCTCGATCAAGCGGCGCACGGCCTCCAGATCTGCGCGGGTCCATTCTGCCGAGACGCGAAGCCGCGCCTCCTTGATGAAGGCAGGCGGAAACGCGAAGGACACCGGCTCGGCATAGAAGCCCGCAAGGACGATCTCCCCTCCCTTGTCGAGGCGGCCGATCAGCCTATCGAGCTGAGAGAGGTCCCCCGAGGCGTCGTAGATCGCGCTGTAGGTGCACGTATCACCCTCAGGAGCGCGGACAGTGTATCCTACGGCGCCTTCGCGCCGCGCGGGATCCACCTCCCAGACCGTGGGGGGCGGGCCACCGGCTGCAACAGTCAACCGCGCCAGGAGGCGCCCCATCACACCGTGCCCAACAATGAGATCAGGCAGCGCCGTGCGCAGGCCGGCAAGGGCATGCCGCGCCGTGGCGGCGAGCGCAATCAAGACGCCTGTCTCGCCGATCCCTGCGTCCAAGCGCAACAGCCGCTCAGTCGGACAGATCACCGTATGCGCAGCGCCACCGAAGAGCCCACGCACCTCCGAGTAGCAATCGGCGCCCGGCACGAACACGGCATCCCCCACTGTCAGCCCCGATCCCTTCGGCGCCTCCATCACAGTGCCGATGCTCTCGTAGCCCGGAACCAGGGGGTAGCCCATGCCGGGGAAGTTCGGCATCCGCCCGGTGTAGAGGAGCCGCTCAGTCCCGGTCGAGATTCCAGAGTGGTCAATCTGAACCACCCCATCACCGGGCCCCGGCTGTCTCAGATCGACCGTCTCCGGGCGAATCTCGCCCGGCGCGCGCATCAGGATCGCCGTCGTCTGCATCTCCACCCTGCTGGTTCCTCACGTCATTTCAGAGACTTGAGCTGTTTGCTGCGGCATTTCACCGCTATGTATGTGTAAATTAAATCTGACACTTTCCTTTGTCAAACAATCATTGCGACTTTGAAGTGCGCGCCGCCGGATTGGGCTTTCGCGCCGTCACAACGCTCGTGATCATCGGGTTGCGTGTGCGCGGCGTGCGCACTGAGACGAACCCGGCCGCCTGGAGGAGCCGTGTGTGCGCCGCCGGGGACCGTGGCGTGCCGCTGGTCATCGCGGCGGTGTACATCCCGAAATAGACGTCGCCCGCCAAGCTCGGCCGGGCGCCGCCCGACATCGGCTCGGAGAGGATCAGTCGGCCACCGGGGGGCAGGTGATCGAATATCCGCGCCAACAGGGCGGCCACTGTGGCGTCGCTGTGATCGTAGGCAACGCGGATCAGGCTCACCGCATCTGCACCCGTCGGAAGCGGGTCCGCGCGGAAACTGCCGCCGATGGCCGCCGCCCGTGTGCTGAGCCCCGCAGCCAAGAGCCGCGTGGCCGCCAGCTCCGCCACTGGCTTCAAATCGAAGACCGTGCCGCGCAACGCAGGATCATTGGCGAGGGCCGCGGCGAGGAAAGCCCCCTCCCCACCGCCAATGTCGAGGAGGTGGCGCACGCCACGGAGAGCGCCCGTCGCCAGCGTCTCCGCGGCGACCATGGCCTGCGTCTCGGTCATCACCCGGGAATAGGCGGCCGCTGCCTCCGGCAGGCCGCCGCCCTCATCCGGTGCGACATACGCCCAGAACTGCGAAAGGGCCGTCGTCTCCGGCCCGCGCAGGAGGGCCACGGGATCGGCCAGATCTTTGTAGAAGAGCCGGTGGTGGCGGACGATCTCCGTGAGGCCCGGCGCGCCGATCATCACTGCACCGAGCGGGCCGAGCCCGTAGCGGCCATCGCGACGGAGCACCAAAAAGTCGAGCGCCGCCGCTGCTTGCGCAAGCCGGCGCGCCCCATCGGGCGGCAGGCCGGTCGCGGCCGCAATCTCACCGGGCGAAAGCGGCGCGGCGGAGACATGTTTGAACAGGTCGAGCTCAACCGCCGCCGCCAAAACCTGGCTTTGCACAAAACCCGAGACGATTTGGTGGAGCGCGGCCGAGCGCCGCCGCACGAGGCCTCGGGTCAGCGGGAAAGCCGCCGCCCAGGCCTGAAATCCCGGATCAGAGATCCGTGCGTCGCGCCAGCGGCGGAGTGCGTCCGCAAGGCGCGAGGGCCATCCTGGCAGCGTCTCGGGTCCGACGAGCGCCACCCGGTCTGCTCAGGCGACCGCGGCCGGGAAGCCCGCGGGCGTCAGCCGGCGCGCTTGAGCCGAAACAATTCGGGCGAGCACGGCCTCCCCCGGGCAGGAGGGGATCGATGAAATCGCCCCTGAGAGAATGTCATGGAGGCGTTTGACCGCGCCCTCCACGCCAAGCTCCCGAACCGCGGAGGGCCGCATATGAGCATCGTCCTGACCGGCCGGCTTGCCGAGCTCCTCCTCGCTCAGCAGCGCATCGCGGAGATCGTCGGCCACCTGGAAGGCGGCACCGATCCGGGCGCCGAGCTCCCGCCAGGGCTCGGTGTCGGCCCCGGCCGCAGCGGCCCCCATCGTCGTTGCCGCAACAAACAGCGCGCCCGTCTTGGCCATGTGGTAGGCGCTGAGATCAACCTCAGCCTCGCTCTCCCATCCTTGACCCGCGCAAATCCCGCCCGGCATCCCGGTCGCTGATCCGAGCGCTGCGACCAGCGGGCCAAGCCGCTCCGGCGCCGCGGTGCCCGCGCGTGCTAGGGTCTCGAAGGCGAGCACAATTAGAGCGTCGCCGGCAAGGATGGCGAGCGGCTCCGAAAAGGCCGTGTGCACAGTCGGCTTGCCGCGCCGAAGGTCGGCATCGTCGAAACACGGCAGATCATCATGCACGAGGCTCGCGCAGTGCATCAGCTCAATCGAGGCTGCGGCGGCATTGATCAGATCCGGCCTGTCGTCGCCGCACGCCGTTCCCACGGCGAGGGCGAGTTGCGGCCTTACCCGCGCACCGCCCGGAAACACCGCATGCGACAATGCCTTGGCGAGCTTCGGGGGCGCCCCGCGCAGAGTGGCGTGCCCGAGGGCGGCCGTGAGGGCGGTTTCGATCCTGTCCTGCATGGAAGCCCTTCATCAGTTTACAGCTGTCTCAGAGTCGTGACAGTATGCTGTCAGTTACATTGGACAGTCGGCGTGTGACTTGTCAATCGCCTGACTGCGCGAAACCGGGCAAAGGGGGCACGGGTGATGCGGAGCCATGGTCAGCACACAGTCGTGGTGGGCGCCGGCATGGGCGGTCTGACCGCAGCGCTGGATCTCGCTGATCGCGGCCTTCGCGTCAGCGTCTTCGATCGCAACGCAGCACCGGGCGGGAAGATCCGCACGATGCCCTCGGCCGCGGGCCCTGTGGATGCGGGACCCACTGTCTTCACGCTCCGCCCGATCTTCGAGGAGCTCTTCTCCGACATCGGCGCTCGGATCTCGGATCACCTGACGCTCACCTCCGCACCGGTGATCGCGCGCCATCACTGGCGCGATGGCGGCTGGCTGGATCTCTATGCGAACCCGGATGCTTCGGCCGAAGCCATTCGCGCCTTCTCCGGCCCGGCCGACGCCGACGCCTTCCGAAGGTTCAACGACCGCACTGCCATGCTCTTCGAGGCGCTCGACCTGCCGATGATGCGAGCGCCCGCGCCCGGGCCGCTCTCGGTCACCCGCGCGCTCGGCCCGAACTTGTTTCGCGTCACACGGGCCTCCAAACCGTTGAAATCCATGTGGCGGGAGTTGACCGGCACGTTTCGCGACCCGCGCCTCCGCCAGCTCTTCGCCCGCTACGCGACCTATGTCGGCGGCTCGCCGTTTTTGTCGCCCGCCCTCCTGACGTTGATCTGGCAGGCAGAGGCGCGGGGCGTCCACTTGGTCTCCGGCGGAATGCACGCGCTGGCGCGCGGGCTTGAGCGCCTGGCGAAGGAGCGCGGGGTCCTCTTCCACTACGGCGCCGATGTGCGCGAAATCCTGGTGGCCGACGCTCACGTCCGCGGCGTCACGCTCCGGACAGGCGAGGCCTTCCTCGCCGACACGGTCGTCTTCAACGGCGACCCGGCCGCACTTGCGTCGGGCCGGCTGGGCCAGGCGGCCCAGGGGGCGGTGCGACAGCGGTCGCGGAACGACCGGTCCCTCTCGGCCTATGTCTGGACGTTCGCGAGCCCGGCCGCCGGCGTCCGCCTCGCCCATCACAACGTCTTTTTCGGCGATGACTACGAGGCCGAGTTCCACGACCTGTTTGCCATCCGTCGCGTGCCCCGCGACCCCACGATCTATCTCTGCGCGCAGGACCGCAACAGCGTCGGAGAGGGGCCGGAGGGCCCAGAACGCTTTCAGATCATCATGAACGCCCCCGCCGATGGGGACGTCGTCGTGCCGTCCGAACAGGAGATCCGCACATGCGAGACGAGGACCTTCGAGAGGCTGGAGGCCGCGGGGCTCCGGCTCACCCGTCCCGGAGCGGAGGCGCTGACGACGCCCTGGGATTTCGAGCGGCTGTTTCCCGCGACGGGGGGCGCGCTCTACGGGGCGAACCCGCACGGTCTGATGGCGAGCTTCAAGCGGCCGAAAGCGCGAACGCCAATCGCCGGCCTCTATCTCGCGGGCGGTGGAACGCATCCGGGCCCGGGGGTTCCCATGGCGGCACTCTCCGGACGGCACGCGGCCGCAGCGATCGTCTCAGACCGCGCTTTGACATCGACGTCGCGCCGGGGGGATATGCTTGGTGGTATATCGATGGACTCAGTGATGACGGACGCCGTGGCG
>JBCDHQ010000014.1:0-30465 GCA_038749815.1 Pseudomonadota bacterium
CGGCGCCTCAGGCGACTTTGTCGGCACCGATGCGATCACGACGGGGATCATTTACGACACGGCCGCGGTGACGCTCGTCTATTCCGACATCCTGGTTTTCGAGGAGGCCTCGGCCGCCGCAACCTTCGCCCTCGCTGAAGTGCTGAACCCCTTTGCCTCAGCGGATGATCAGGTGGGCGACTTCCAGCGGAACCGACCCGCTGTGGCGGCCACGTTCGAGGACAATGAGACCGGGGAGTATTTCACTGTCGTCTCGGTCCACTTTAAGTCTAAGGGCGATTCGAACCTCGAGGATCTGATCTTCGACGCCCAGAACGCGAGCCAGGGGGCGGGCGTGGCCGATCAGGCCGACATCGACGCCCTCCTCGCAGATCCGAACTACGACCAGGGCGACGGCCAGGCGTTCTGGAACCAAGCGCGCGAGGACGCGGCGGACGAGCTCAACATCTGGATCACGGGGGAGTACCTGGCGGCGGCGCAGGCCGTTGAGGCGGGCGTCGGCGATCAAGTCCTGATCCTCGGCGACTTCAACGCCTACGCAGAGGAGGATCCGACCCAGGTCTTTGACGAGGACGAGGACTACACCGACATCCTCGACACCTTCACCGATGGCGGCCAGGCGGAGGCCTATAGCTTTGTCTTCGATGGCCAGCAGGGCGCGCTCGACCAGGCGTTTGCGACCGACACCCTCGCCGGCAAGGTGACGGATGCGTTCGAGTGGCATGTGAACGCGGACGAGCCGGATCTTCTGAACTATGACGAGAGCTTCAACGATCCGGGCTTCTACGACGACGGCCTGTTCGGTGCGTCCGACCACGATCCGTTGATCATCGGGCTCGATTTCGGCGCCGACAGCATCGTGTGACCGCGGTCAGGCGGGTGCGGCGCCCTGTGCGCCGCGCTCGCGATAGGGCGTGGTTCCAAAGTGCGCGCGGTAGCATTTCGAGAAATGCGAGGGCGAGGCGAAGCCGCAGGCGAGCGCCACGTTGATCACGCTCATGTCGGTTTGCATGAGGAGGTTGCGTGCCCGCGCAAGGCGGAGCTCCATATAGTAGCGCTTGGGGCTTCGATTGAGATAGCGCCGGAAGAGCCGCTCAAGCTGTCGCGTCGACATGCCGACATCGGCGGCAAGGAGCGCGGGCGACACGGGCTCTTCAATGTTCTCTTCCATCATCTGGATCACGGTTGAGAGCTTCGGGTGGCGGACGCCGATCCGCGTCTGGATCGACAGCCGCTGCTCGTCGCGATCGGAGCGGATCGACGTGTGGATCATCTGATCGGCGATGGCGTTGGCAAGCTCCGTCCCGTGGGCCTGCCCGATCAGCTTCAGCATCAGATCCGTCGCAGCCGTCCCGCCGGCCGAGGTCAGGCGGTTGCCGTCGATCACATAGACGCTGGTCGTCAGTTCGACCTCGGGATGCTCCTCGGCAAAGCTGTGGCGGTTGTCCCAATGGATGGTGGCGCGGCGTCCGTCGAGAAGCCCCGCGCTCGCGATCGCCTCGGCGCCGGTGCAGACGGCCCCCACCGTCATGCCAAGCCGGGCATGCCGGCGCAGCCAGGTGAGCACTGGCTTTGTCACACCGCTCTTCACCGAGCTGCCGCCCACGACGATGATCGTGGTGTCCCGGTCGAGTTCCGTCAAATTGGTGTCGGTCGCCACGTTGACACCGACAGAGCTGCGCACGCCGGTCTCGCCCTCGCCCACCGTGCGCCAGGTGTAGAGCCGCTGCCCCGAAAGGAGATTGGCGAGACGCAATGGCTCAACCGCACTGGCAAACGCCACCAGAGTGAACCCTGGCAGCAGGAGAAACGCGAAGCTCTCGGTGCGCGGTGGGGCATCGGCCACGGCGGCTGGTCCTGCACATGGGAGACTGACCTCGGCGGACAAACGCGCCCCCTTTGGTCAAGCCAATTATCCTTCCTTTGGGCCGCAACGGCTTCTGGTCAAGGGGGGAGATTAAATTTATACCAGCCGGGCAATGATCGAAGAGACGAGGGGCATCATGAAGAATGCTTGGCAGAAGTCCGACTGGCGCCAGCACGCACGGATCCAGATGCCGGACTATCCGGACCAGGATGCGCTGCACGCTGTTGAGGCTCAGCTTGCCAGCTATCCGCCGCTCGTCTTTGCGGGGGAGGCGCGGCGCCTGCGCGCGCAGCTTGCAGAAGTGGCAGAGGGCCAGGCATTCCTCCTCCAGGGCGGCGATTGCGCGGAGAGTTTCGGGGAGTTTTCGGCCGATCAGATCCGCGACACCTACAAAGTGATGCTGCAGATGGCGGTGGTGCTGACTTTTGGCGCCAAGCTGCCGGTGGTCAAGATCGGCCGGATGGCCGGGCAATTCGCAAAGCCCCGCTCGTCGAATGTCGAGGTGCAGGAGGGGGTGGAGCTGCCCTCCTACCGTGGTGACATCATCAACGACAGCGCCTTCACGTCGGGGGCGCGGGTCCCCGACCCTGAGCGCATGCTCAAGGCCTACACCCAGGCCGCGGCGTCGCTGAACCTCCTTCGCGCGTTCAGCCAGGGGGGCTTTGCCGACATCAACCGCGTGCACGCCTGGACGCTCGAGTTTGCGAAGGAGGCGCCCGGCTACGAGCGCTATCGCGCGCTCGCCAACCGGATCTCGGAGAGCCTTGCGTTCATGGATGCGGCCGGGGTGAACGGCACGACGACCGACACGCTGCATCGCGTCGACTTCTACACCAGCCACGAAGCGCTTCTCCTCGAGTACGAAGAGGCGTTGGCGCGGGTCGATTCGACCACCGGGATGCCAGTGGCGGGCTCCGGTCACATGATCTGGATCGGCGACCGCACGCGGCAGCCCGACGGCGCCCATGTGGCCTTTGCGCGCGGGGTCCAGAACCCGATTGGCGTGAAGTGCGGGCCGAGCCTCACCACGGACGATCTCCTGCGCCTCCTGGACACTCTCAACCCTGAGAACGTGGCCGGGCGAGTGACGCTGATCAACCGCTACGGGGCGGGGAAAGTCGGTGAGCACATGCCGAAGTTCATCCGCACAATCGAGGCCGAGGGCCGCAAGGTCGTCTGGTCCTGCGACCCGATGCACGGCAACACGATCAAGTCGGAGACGGGCTACAAGACCCGCCCCTTCGATCGGATCCTCCGCGAAGTGCGGGAGTTCTTCCAGATCCACAGCTCTGAAGGCACCTATCCTGGCGGCGTCCACATCGAGATGACCGGCAAGGATGTGACCGAGTGCACCGGCGGTGTCCGTGCGGTGGCCGATGAGGACTTGTCCGACCGCTATCACACGGTCTGCGACCCGCGCCTCAACGCCTCGCAGTCGCTGGAGCTCGCCTTTCTCGTGGCCGAGGAGCTCGACGCCCGGCGCGAGGCGCAGCGCGCCGCAGGGTGAGCGAGGCCTTTTGGGCGGTCCTCACATCGGACCGCCCCCTCACAGAGCCGGAGGTCGGTGGGGTCGCCGAAGCCATTGGCGCCCAGCCACGGTGGATCTCACCCAAGGCCACCGAGTTCGCGAGCGACGGCTCACCTCTGCCGGCGCCGCCTCCCGGCACCGATTTGAACCTGGTCCCCGCCGCGGGGCGGGTAAAATCTGTCCTGATCGCGGATATGGACAGCACGATCATCACGGTCGAGTGCATCGACGAGCTCGCCGATTTCGCAGGCGTCAAGGCGGAGGTTGCCGCGATCACAGAGCGCGCCATGCGGGGCGAGCTCGACTTTGAGGAGGCGCTCGAGGCGCGGGTGGCCCGCCTTGCCGGGATCCCCGTCAGTGCGCTCGAGACGTGTTATGCCGAGCGCGTGCGCCTCTCGCCTGGGGCAGAGACAGCGGTTCGCGCGTGTGCCGCGCGGGGCGCGCGGACAGCGCTTGTCTCGGGCGGCTTCACATTCTTTGCCGAACGCGTCGGAGCTGCCGCTGGGTTTGAGAGCACCCAGGCCAACGAACTCGAGTGTGTCGACGGCCGGCTGACCGGCCGCGTCGTGCCTCCGATCCTCGGCAGAGACGCGAAGGCGGACGCGCTTGAGCGTCTTGCCAGGGATGCGGGCGTTGGGCCGGAGGCGGTGCTGGCCGTCGGAGACGGGGCCAACGATCTGGCGATGATCCGGGCGGCGGGGCTCGGCGTGGCCTACCGCGCCAAACCGCAGGTGGCCGAGGCGGCCGACTGTCGCCTCGATCACTCCGACCTTGAGGCCCTCCTTGCGCTGCAGGGCCTCTCCGCCTGAGGCCTAGTCGTCTTCGCCGACGACTTTGAGGTGGCCGCGCCGCCGGGATGTCCGCACGGCGTCCGGATTGCCATCGATCGCCCGGAGCGATGGCCGGTCTTCCGCGCTCTGCAGGAGCGGCGCCTGCTCCTCGGAGAACCCAGGCACTGTGGATGCGGGTTTTTCATGGGTCGATCCGTCGCGCCGGATGGCAATCAGGCGCACGCTGGTTATCGAGAAGTTGACCGGCGCCTGGCGGATCGGCTCATCGGTGATGACGCAGCCAAGCACTCGCGTGACCTCGCCGAAGTCACTCCGAAGCGGGAGGAGGAGCATCTGTCCCTTGGTCCGTTGCCCGTCATTCGCGACCGCCACCAATTCCAACTCGACCACAGCCGGACCGGTGAGCACCGAGTTGATGTGGGTCGTGAAGGCGCTTCGGTGGCTGGAGGCCATAAACGCCTCGGGCGGCATGCCGCGCACTTCCATGCCCATCATGTCGCAGAGCGCCATGCCGGCGAGGCGCACCCGGAGCTGGTTCGGGTTCAGCTGCTCGAGGATGAACATATACTCTAGCGCATCTTCGAACTGGCGCGGGTCGAGCTCAGCACGATAGGGTGCGATGCGGCCCTTGCGGAGCCGCTCCCAGTAGTCCCGGAGATTGGACAGTATGTCTGCCTTCATGACCCTCGTGCGCCGCATTGCTCGCCTCCTCGTGAACGTCCGAGGCGCATCACACACGCCATCGGTGAAGAGGTTTTAATCGATTTTTAGTCAACTCTGGTGAGTTTTGGTAGAGAATGATTAACACGGCCTTTAGAAGCTCGCTGCAATCGAAACTTTTGTGAGGCCCCGCGTGCCGCTACGATCCATGACCGGCTACGCCTCGGTGTCCGGCGCGACCGAGGGGCTCGACTGGGTCTGGGACGCGCGGAGCGTCAATGCACGTGGCCTCGACATTCGCTGCCGCATCCCCGACGGGCTCGACACGCTGGAACAGCGGGTGCGAAAGGCCGTCACGGATGCCTTTTCCCGGGGATCTGTCACGATTGGATTGCGAGTGTCGGTGTCGGAGACGCGGGGGCCGTCCTCCATCGATCGCGCCGTGCTGGCGGAGTTTCTGTCCACCGTGCGTGCCCTCCGTGATGCTGCGGAGGAGGAGGGCATGGAGCCCGAACCGCTCACGATCGGCGACATTCTCAGCAACCGGGCGATCTTCGACACGGGTCGGTCGTCTGACAGCATCGGCGCGGCAGCGGCGGAGATCGCGGCCGACATCCCAAAGCTCCTCACGGAGCTTGCTGCGGCCCGCGCGAGCGAGGGGCGGGCCCTCACGGAGATCCTGGCGGCGCATGTTCACGACCTTGGAACGCAGCTCGACGCGGCGCGCAGCGCTGCCGCTGCGCGGGGGCCAGCTGTTGCGGCGCTTTTGAAGGAGCGTGTTGCGGCGCTCCTAGAGGCAACCGACCGCGTCGATGAGGCGCGCCTTGCGCAGGAACTCGCCCTTCTCGCGGTCAAGGTCGACGTCTCAGAGGAGCTCGATCGCCTCGATGCGCATGTCAGCTCGGCCCGAGCGCTCCTCGATGCGGGGGACCCGGTGGGCCGACGGCTCGACTTTCTCTGTCAGGAGTTCAACCGAGAGGCCAACACGCTCTGCTCGAAGTCCGGGTCAGCCGAGCTCACCGCGGCCGGGCTCGAGATGAAGCTGTTGATCGACCGCCTCCGCGAGCAGTGTCAGAACGTGGAGTGAGCGTTGGAGACCATCCATCGGAGCGGCCTTCTGATCATCCTCTCTTCGCCCTCCGGCGCAGGGAAATCGACGCTGTCCCGGCGTCTTCTCGAGGCGGATCCGGATGTCGTGTTCTCAGTGTCTGCGACCACGCGCGAGCCACGCCCGGGTGAGGTGGACGGCACGCATTACCACTTCCTCAGTCGCAAAGAGTTTGAACGCCTGATCGCTGAGGATGCCATGCTTGAGCATGCGGAGGTGTTTGGAAACCTCTACGGATCGCCCACGGCGCCGGTCGAAGCCGCAATAAACTCGGGCCGCGACGTTCTCTTCGATGTCGACTGGCAGGGGGGCAAGCAGATCCGGGCGTCGCGTCTGAGCGAGAGTGTGGTCTCGATTTTCATCTTGCCGCCCTCGATTGCGGCGCTGGCGGCGCGCTTGCGTGCCCGCGCGCAAGACAGCGAGGAGGTGATCGCGCGACGCATGCGCAGCTCCTGGGAGGAGATCAGCCATTGGGCTGAGTATGACTACGTCCTGGTGAATGATGACTTGGCGGCCTGCGAGATGTCGCTGACGGCGATCTTGATCGCAGAGCGGCTGAAGCGCGCGCGAAACCTCGGTCTCGACGGTTTCGTCCAGGGCTTGAACCGAGAATTTGAGGAAGGGCAGACGTGACAGGGCTGTATGATCTGGACGGCAAGGCGCCAAGGCTTCCCGAAGACGGCGATGTCTGGGTGGCGCCGGGCGCGCATCTCATCGGCGCAGTGCGGCTCGAGACCGGGGCGTCGGTCTGGTTCAACGCCGTCCTCCGGGGCGACTGCGAGGACATCGTGATCGGCGCGGGAAGCAATGTGCAGGACGGCGCGGTCCTGCACACCGATCCGGGTTGCCCGCTCCATGTTGGGGCGGATTGCACGGTCGGGCACCAAGCGATCCTCCATGGCTGTGTTCTCGGCGACGGGGTCCTGATCGGGATGGGGGCGGTCGTCCTCAACGGCGCTCGGATCGGTCCGGAGTGCCTGATCGGTGCCTCCGCCCTCATCACCGAAGGCAAGGAGATCCCGGAGGGCTCTCTGGTGATGGGCACCCCCGGAAAGGTTGTGCGATCCCTCAGCGCCGAGGAACGCGCCGGCCTCCGCCGCTCTGCCGAGACCTACCGTGCGAACATGCGCCGCTTTCGCACGGGCCTGTCCGCGACAATGCTCAAAGCCTGATCCCGGTTGAAACGGGCCGCTGCTCGTTCCGGTTGAGCCCGCGGACCAACGCCGTGCCGACACCAGAGGTGCTGATGGAGGGCGACGGTGTTGCTCAGGAGGACAAGATGCGGACGGCACTCGCGCCGAGTGCGCCTGCTACGGCGAAATTGCGCAGACGGCCACTTCGGCCCTGTCTTCGGAAAAGGTGCGTTGGAGCACGGCACCCGTCGCTGTCAGCGTGTTGCCGAGGAGGAAGAACTGGACATCGGAGGCGACCGGCGGCTCCTCAGGAAACTCGCCCTCGAGGATGGCCCATTGTGTGACCAATGGCTTAAGGCGATCCGCGTTGACGACGATGTCGAAGTGGTCCTCATGAACGTCGAGTTTCATGTGCCCCCCCATCGGCAGGCACTTCTCGACGCATAGAAGCGCGAGGAGGAGGAGTTTCGCGGTTGTGCGCGGCAAATCGGCCGGCGCGGTCAAAACCTCGGCCCGCGTGCGGCCGCTGAACATCGCTTCGGTGACCAGCCGAAGTTCCGACATCTGAATGCGGGTTGACGCGGGCGTCGCACCGAATGCAATCCGGTAGTAGCGGAGTTTTGCGGAGGCCGAGTTGACGCTGTCGCCGATCAGCCCAAGCTCTGGCGAGGCTTTGCCGCCGAGATCTTGCATCAACTCGACCCCGTTCGAGATGGCACCGATCGGGCTGATGAGATCGTGGCAGATGCGCGAGCTGACCAGGGCGGAAAGATCGTGGGGGCTCATGTCAATTCGCTCCTGTCTTCGGGGAGGACACAACCTATGGTTATCTTAGAGCCGGGCTGCTTCGTGCGCCACCCCGAACAGACCGATTGGGGCCTCGGGCAGGTACAATCCGTGATTGGACATAGGATTACAGTGAACTTCGAGCATATCGGCAAGACGGTCATCGATGGTCGGTCAGTCGTGCTTTATCAAGTGTTTCCGGACGATCCCGGCTTGGGGGACTAGGCCCAAGCCAGACTTAAGAACTGGTTAAGATGGCGTACGCCACCGGCGCGGTTGCTCTTGCCGATAAACCTGCCTATGTCGGTTGAAAAGGGTTCTTTGTCCATGACAGCCGCGCTCGACCCCGCGATCGATCTCGACCAGAGCCGCTTCGAAGTGCGATTGGCAGCGTCCGAAGCGGATGTGCGCGCCGCGCAGCGCCTTCGCTACCGGGTCTTTGTGGAGGAGATGGGGGCGGTCGCGGCTGAGGCGCAGCATGCAGAGCGGTTGGAGTGCGATCGCTTCGATGCCATCTTTGAGCACCTCCTTCTGATCGACCGAACTGTGGAGGACCCGCTCGACCGGGTCGTGGGGGCCTACCGGCTTCTGACGGATGCGCGGGCGCGCCAGGGTGAGGGTTTTTACGGCGCAACGGAGTACGATCTGGCGCCGATCCTGGCGCAGGGGCGCCGCTCAGTCGAGCTCGGCCGCTCTTGCGTCGCGGCGGAGCATCGGGGCGGCGTGGGCATGCACCTCCTCTGGTCCGGGCTTGCGGAGTTCGTGCTTTCGCGCGACATCCAGATCCTGTTCGGCGTTGCTTCGTTCCACGGAACGGACCCGGACCGCATCGCGCACGCGCTCAGCTACTTGCACCATCGCCATCTCGCACCCCGCGATCTGCGGGTCCGCGCAAAGCCGCCCCACGCCGTCCGCATGGACAGAATGGCCGCGGAAGAGGTGGACCGGAGGCGCGCGCTCAAAGAGGTGCCGAGCCTGATCAAAGCCTATCTGCGTCTGGGTGGCTTCGTCGGGGAGGGTGCCTATATTGATAAGGACTTCAACACCATAGACGTGTGTCTTCTGATGGATACGACGCGGATGGTGGCCCGGTATCGGGATTACTATACAAAGCATGTTGGATAACGGTCCCGCCGGCCGTGTGACGGGGCTGACATGGGACGGGGCCGAGCCGGCCCCTGTGCCGGCGCCCGCGCTCTGGCAGTGGCCCGTGGCGTTCTTGCGGGCCGTAACCTTAATTGTGGCGACCTACGCGCTTTCGGCGGTGCTCCAGGTGCTCAAATGGGTGGAACGCGGCGAACATGGCGGGCGCTGGTATGGGCTTGTCCGGGTTTGGGGCCGGCTCAATCTGTTGCTTTGTGGGCTCACGCTGCGGCGGAGCGGCGCGCCTGATCCGGCGGCGCAGGCCATCGTGGCCAATCACGCCGGCTGGCTCGACATCTTCACATTGCTCGCCGCCGATCGGGTGTTTTTTGTCTCCAAAGCGGAGGTGCGGGCCTGGCCGGTTGTCGGCCCACTTTCCCGGCAGATGGATCCGGTCTACATCGACCGCCGCCGCCAGGCCGCCAAGGCGCATGGGGAGGAGATCGCCCGGCGCCTCGCAGATGGCGACCGGCTTTGCCTCTTTCCCGAGGGAACGAGCACCGATGGTCGCCGGGTCTTGCCGTTTCGAAGCACGCTCTTTGCGGTGTTCACACCGGAGATGCGCGTCCAACCGGTGAGCATTGTCTACAGGCCGAGACCCGGCCTGCCGGAAAGCTTTTATGGCTGGTGGGGCAACATGGCCCTCGGGCCGCACTTGAAGGCGGTCTTCGCGCTCTCATCAGGCGGTGTTGTCGACGTAGTCTTTCATCCCTCGCTGCTGGCCGCGGAGTATCCATCGCGGAAGGCTTTAGCGCGAGCCGCTGAGGAGCGCGTGCGTGACGGTCTGGACGCTCGGGTCGGCTCGGAGGTCTGACGGCGCCGCCGTCGTATTCTGAGCGGCATGCGCCTACTCCGCAGCTCAGTCGCGTGGCTACGGCTGCTGGCTCATGGCCTGGTGATACCGCTTGAGGGCGTCCACCGGCGCCTCGGCGTCCCAGACCTCCGGGCCGAGTGCGAAAAAGTCGACAACCGGCGTCAGTGCGGCGACCTGCGAGAGGTCCAATCCCCCCTCAGCGACAACCGGCAACTCGATCATTTCCGACCACCAGGCAAACAGGTCCGTCTCGGTGCTGTCGCCGGCGGAGAACGCGATGTAGTCGGCGCCGTGCTCGCCGGCTGTCATCCCGGCATGCCGCGACACGCCGCAAAACGCACCGACAATCGCCTCCTGGCCGAGCGTCCTCCGGGCTGTTGCGACTTGATTGGCGCCGTCCGACAAATGCACGCCGTCGAGGCCCACCCGCTCCACCAAATCGATTGCCTCCAAGACAACAAGCGGCACGTCGCGGGCATGCGCGATCGTGCGGAGCGTGTCCGCGGCCCGGACCGCATCCTCGGGATCTGATGGCGGTGCGAGGCGCACGCAGGCGACCGGCACCTCATCGAGGAGCCTCGGCAGCGACGCCTCCAGCACGGAAAGAGCCGCCTGCGCCGGCGTCACGAGATAAATCTGAGGGGTCTGGTCATCGGTCATCAGCGCTGGGTCTCTAACGCCCCGCCCGGCAGGCGTCCAGCGCCAATCCCTTTGCAACTCAGGTGGCGACGGGCTAGGGCCTTCGCATGGCGTTTTTCTCGAAACTGCGCGAGCGGCTGTTCAAAACCTCTTCGAAACTGGAGGACAACCTCGAGGCCCTGGTCGAAGAGGCGGAGGCCGCCGTCGACCCGGCTCCGGAGCCGGAGCCGGAGGGTGAGCGTCCGGGCTTCATCGGCCGCCTTGTGGGCCAGGGCCGCGCGCCGACGCGGGTTCTCGACGACGACATGCTCGAAAGCCTTGAGGAGGTGCTGATCCAAGCCGATCTCGGTGTCGACACGGCGCTGAAGGTCTCAGCAAGGATGGCTGAGGGGCGCTTCGGACGCCGGCTTGCCGTGGGCGACATCAAAGCGCTGCTCGCGGCCGAGGTGGCGGCGATCCTGGAGCCTGTGGCGCGGCCGATGCCGCTCTACCCCAAGCGGCCGCAGGTGGTTTTGGTCGTTGGTGTCAACGGCTCCGGGAAGACGACAACGATCGGCAAGCTCGCTTCCCAGTTCAAGGCGGCGGGCAAATCCGTTGTGATCGCCGCCGGAGACACCTTCCGCGCCGCCGCCGTCGAGCAACTCCAAATCTGGGGGGAGCGGGCGGGCGTGCCGGTCCTTGCAGCCGACGCCGGCACTGATCCCGCAAGTCTCGCCTATGAGGCGCTTGCCAAGGCGGAGGCCGACGGCGCCGATCTCCTGATGATTGACACTGCGGGGCGTCTGCAAAACCGCAAGGACCTCATGGAGGAGCTTGCCAAGATCGTCCGCGTGATCCGGAAGCGCGATCCGGAGGCGCCGCACAACACACTCCTCGTTCTTGACGCAACGACAGGGCAGAACGCGCTGACGCAGGTCAAGGTGTTCCAAGAGGTCGCAGACGTGACGGGCCTCGTGATGACCAAACTCGACGGGACGGCAAAGGGCGGGGTTCTTGTGGCGCTCGCCGATCAGTTCGGCCTTCCGATCCACGCAATCGGCGTCGGGGAGGGGATCGATGACCTGGCCCCATTCGATCCGGCCGACTTCGCAGCGGCGTTGACCGGTGCGGATGTCTGAGCCCGTGCTGCCTGGGGCCGTGCCAACGCCAGAAGACGCCGCTGGCGGTCGCGCGCAGGCGAGGCTCCGGCCGCCGCTGCTGGCGGCGCCGAGGACGGGGCGGGCCAGCACCCAGAGAGCTGGACACCCGTTCGCTCGGATCAACGGCGATGGCCGGTGCATCCCGAGGGGGACTGGACAGGGGGCGGGCATCGGGACGCCCCGCGTCTCCTGGAGGGAGCGCGCTCGGGCGGTCCTCCACACTGGCGTCTGGGCCCCATTGCGGAGCCTTGCGCAGAGCGGGTCGGCGTCCCACGCCGCCTCGGCATGGGGCCGTCGCAGAGGTGAGTGAGTGGGTCATCGCCATCGAAGGCACGCCGGCTGGACACACGGCCGCGATGATCCTCGCCTTAACCTCGGCCTTGGCTCACGCCATTTTCGGCGCGCTCCAGAAGTGGCGCTTCGATCCCTGGATCACACGGGGCGCGATCGACATCTTCTACTTCAGCATGGCGCTCCCCTTCGCCCTCTTTGTCGTGCCGTGGCCCGAGCCATTCGTCTGGCTCCTCCTGGTCGGGGTCTTCATCATCCATTTCGGCTACAAGTACACACTCGCCCATGCCTATGAGCGGGCTGCCTATACGGTGGTCTATCCCGTGGTGCGCGGCACGGGCCCGCTTGCAACCGTGGTGGTCGCGGGTTTCGTCTTCGGGGAGCATTTCGCGCCCCTCCAATGGGCGGGCGTTGTCCTCCTCTCTGGGGCGATTTTCGCACTTGCCGGTGTCAACTACAGCGCCGCGAAAGTGGACCGCGATGTCCTTGGAACGGCGCTTCTTTTTGCCTTCGGGACCGGGCTCATCGTTGCGCTCTACACGGTCTATGATGCCTATGGGATCCGGACGACCCCCGATCCCTTTACCTTTCTCGCCTGGTTCTTTGTCGTCGATGGGATTGCGTTCCCCGTGATTGCGCTCCGCCGCTGGCGCCGGATGGCGGTGCGCCCGGACCCAACCCCCCTTCTCCTCCGTGGTTTCATTGCCGCCCTGATCGCCTATGTGAGCTTCGGGAGCGTGATGCTCGCCACCCGGCTCGACAAAGTGGGCGAGGCTGCCGTCCTGCGGGAGACCTCGACGGTTTTCGCGGCGGTCATCGGGTGGGTGTTTCTGCGCGAGACGGTCGGCTGGCTACGCGCCGGACTGATGGCGTTGATTGCGGCGGGGGCCGTGCTTGTGGAGGTGGGAGGATAGCCATGCGTGAGATCAATCCGGGGCTGCGCCTCGCCCTCGACCTCGGACCCGTAGCCGTCTACTTTGGCGCCTACTACTTTTTCCAAGACCGCGAAGTGACCCTCTTCGGCACGGCCTATACCGGGGTCGTCCTCGCCACACTCGTCTTTGTGCCGGCCGTCCTCCTCGCCCTCGCAGCGAGTTGGGCATTGACCCGAACTGTCTCGCGCATGGCGGTTTTCACCGCGGTGATCGTCGCGGTGTTCGGCGGCCTCACCATCTGGCTGAACGACGACACCTTCACCAAAATGCGCCCGACAGTGGTCTACGGCATCTTCGGGGCGATCCTGGCCGGCGGCCTTTGGTTTCAGGGTCGATCCTATCTCGCCTACCTCATGGGCAACTTCGTACCGCTGACCGATGTCGGGTGGCGGATCTTCACCCGAAACTGGGTGATCTTTTTCGCCTTTATGTCGGCCTTCAACGAGTTCGTGTGGCGCGTCCTGGGGGAGGAGGCCTGGATCTGGCTCGACACGTTCGGGCAGTTGCTTCTGACCTTTGCCTTCATGGCAACCCAGTATCCCTTGCTGACGCGGGAGTGGGTGGAGGAGGAGGCCGAGGCCGCGCCGGCGCCGGTTCGGTCGCCGCCGGTCAAGCCGAAGCGTGGACCAAGGCGCGGGCTGACCGCCAAAGGGCTCGCCAAGCGCGCGCCCAAGCCACCGGTCCCACACATCTGCGGGCGTGCTCCGAGGCAAACCCGTGCGCGCCCAACGGCAGTCCGATCGCGCCCCCGCCGGGGCAGCGGATCGGAGAGCCAGCAACCGCGCCCCGGACTTCGCAAGATCTGAGGCGGCCGGACCCCTCGCGCCGCGCTCTTCGATGGATCGTGGAGCAACGGCAGAGGCGCGATCGCCCCACCTGCGCCAAGCGTCTTGCCAGACGGAGTGCATTTAACGAAAACTCAATTCTCTTCGCTGACAAAGGTGAAACAGACGGCACCTGTGCGAAAGGCCATTGGTGCTGCGCAGCGCATGAGTGGTACCTTGTACACGTTTTTCAAACGGCCCAGGTGCTATGGAGGGCGAGATCCGAACAGCCGCACGGAGCAAGCGTCTGGAACAGTTGAGCCACCTTGTGCCAACGCCGTCGCTCGACGCCGTTGTCCAAGTTCTTGCCCTTCTGGACAGCCCCGCCGCCGTCGTCGACGGCAGCGGCGTCTTGCTTGCGGCCAATGCGGCCTTCGAGACCGTCGTCCTCGGTGACAGCGCCAACCGGTCGCGCATCAAGCTCTTTGACGGCAAGCAGCCCGACACTGACGCCGCACGCACCATGCTGTCGATTGATGGTCGCGAGGTGGAGTGTCGGTTGTCTCGGTTCATGGTCGGTGCCGCGCCCGCATACATCGTGCATGCGGTTGGGGAAGGGTTCAGCGGGCGGCGCCTTCGCCGGCTGATGGATCGCCTCGAGCTCGGGTTTTGGGAGTATGACGTCGCAACTGGAACGTTCCTCGCCAACGACGCGTGGCGTCGGTTGCGCGGGCTCGACCCCTCCGCGCCGATCAATTTGAGGAACGGGCGGTGGGCCCGGGCGATCCATCCCGACGACCGTGACCGGCTTGTCGGTCTCTACGAGGCGCAGCGGATCGGCGATGTCACCCATGCCAACATTCAATACCGCCATTGGCACAGCGCCAACAGGTGGGTCTGGATCCTCTGCCGGGCCCATGCCGTTGGCTGCGATGCCGAAGGGCGCCCGACGCGCGTTGTCGGGGTGGACACAGAGATCACGGATCTCAAAGAGATGGAGGCGGCATCCGCCTATTTCGCAGAGAAGCTGAGGCTTGCGGTTGAAGTGGCGGGCCTCGGGATTTTTGAGTTCGACCGGGAGACGGCGACCGTCCACTGGGACGACCGGATGCTCGACATCTACGGCGTGGACGACGGTCGAAACCACCGCAGCGGCGACTTTTGGGAGAGCCATCTCCACCCCGAGGATCGCGCTGAGCTTGTGGCCTATGCGGAGGCGTGTCAGGCCGCTGAGCAGGACTTCGCGCGGGACTACAGAATTGTGCGCCCAGATGGCGAGGTGCGCCACGTCCGCAGCCTGGCGCGCCAGGTGAGATCGCCGACCCTCGGCAGCAAACTCGTCGGGGTCAACATCGACATCACCGAGGACACGCGCCGGAGTGAGGAGTTGGAGGCCGCGCGCCGCCGGTTCGAACATGCCTCCACGCATGACGCTCTGACCGGTCTTGGCAACCGCCGGCATCTCGACGAACACCGCGACGCCCTCTTTGCGCGGCTCTCACCGGATGACAGCTACGCCGTGGTCCTGATCGACCTCGATCACTTCAAAGCGCTCAACGACGCGTGCGGCCATGCCGCCGGCGATGTGGCGCTGACCACAGTGGCCGGTCGCATCGCGCGCATCGTCGCCACTCACGGCAAGGCCTTCCGCGTCGGTGGCGACGAGTTTGCGGTGATCCTCGACCCGGCGCCCACTGCGGCGCGGATTGCGCTTCTTTGTGAGGATCTGATCGCCGCGCTGACCGAGCCTTTCGAGTACAACGGGCGGAGCTGCCGCGTGGGCGCCAGCATTGGACACGCCACAGGCCACGGTCCTCCGACACCGACAACCGACATGTTCCTTGAGGCGGACAGGGCACTCTACGCGGCAAAAAGCGCCGGTCGCTCCTGCTACCGCGCGGCAGAGGACCTCCCGGAGACGCCCGACGTGGTGCCCGCCTGCATCGACAGGGACTTGGCAAAGGCCATCGACCAGGGCGAGATCACCTGCGTCTACCAGCCGCAATACGGCACACGCCGCGGGGGTCTGGTGGGGGCGGAGGCGCTCGCGCGGTGGATCTCGCCCATGCGTGGCATGGTGTCGCCGGCGCAGTTCCTCGGGCGCGCAAAGGAGGCCGGCTACATCTCCGCCGTTGATCGCGCCGTGTTCGCGGCTGTGCTCCGCCAACAGACGGAGTGGCATGCGGCCGGGCTTTCCGTCCCCGCGGTATCGGTCAATGTCTCAAAGAACCGGCTCCGGGACACGCATCTGTCAGTGCAGCTCGGCCAGCTCGAAGCCCATCACCGGCTGGCGTTTGAACTGACCGAGACGTCGATGTTTGATGATCTCGACGATCCCGTGCGCTCTGCGCTCGAGGCGATCCGGGAGGCGGGGATCGGGATTGACCTCGACGATTTCGGCTCTGGCCATGCGTCCGTCCTGGCGCTGCAAAGAATTGAGCCCGACCGCATCAAGATCTCCCGCAAGCTGGTGGCCTCGGTTGTCGATGTCCCTCACCGGGTCCGTGTCGTGCAAGCCTTGGCCACCATAGCACGCGCTGAGGGGTGCGGTGTCGTGCTCGAGGGCGTCGAGACGGAGCGCCATGTGACCGCACTTGAGGCCGTCGACTGCGATGCGCTGCAGGGCTTTGCTCTTGGAGAGCCGATGAGACGCGACGTCTTCACAACCCTCCTGCAGGGCCTCCAAAGGCGCACCGCCGCAGGCTAGCACGCGCGCCGGGTCCAGCAGGAACGTGCCGATTTCAGGTCGTTGGCACTGTCCAGATTTGCTTCGCAGAAATAGTGAGGTACCAATATCCCAATTGGAGAGGGCGTGAAGCAAAGCTCTTGTCGTTGTTTTGCGACAAACTTCTGGGGAAACGCCTCTCTTCTGTGTCAGGTCTGTGTTGTGGTCTCCGCGATGTGCGCGTGTTCCGAGTAATCCGCCGTTCTGGGCGGCTCCCCCCTGACATAATTCCATTAACCCGCCCGCATCGGGCGCTGAGAAGTGAGATCTGATCGTGCCGACGTACTCCTCTCCTCTGTCGACCCTAGATGTCAACGTACGCGACAGCTGGGACACGGGCATGGTTGTCGACATGACCCTGTCTGCCGACACGGCTGTGCCGGGGTGGACGCTTGCGTTCCAGTATACGGGCGACATCGTCAACATCTGGAATGCCGAGATCGTGTCGCAGACCGGCGACACCTATGTCGTGCGCGGCATGGGCGACATGAGCTCCGTCCCCGCGGGCGGAAGCACGAGCTTTGGGTTTCAGGGCAGCGGCGCATCGACCGAGATCATCCCGCTGACGCTCAACGATGTGGCCTTTGACGGCGTCGATGTCACTCCGGCGCCGATGCCGGAGATGCCCATGGACGACACTCCGGACATGCCGATGGACGACATGGGCGACGACCACACCGGCCACGATCATGGCGGCATGACGAGTGGCGACTATATCGACATCACCACGTTCGGCTCCTTTCACGGCTCGAGCAGCCACACGGAGCACCAAGATCTCGAAGGGGGCCGGACCGCGATCACGACGGAGGCGCTCGAGGCCTACAACGATCTCCGGGGTTATTTCGGCCTCGATCCGCTCGGTATGACGACAGTCGGGCAGTGGGCGTTTGACAACCAGCTCACCAACAACACCCAGGCGTACGGCGACGATCTCTCCGGCGTCGGGCTCTATTATGCGATGCAGGGTGCCAAGGTTGGGTGGATCCGCGACGACGCGTTCGACCCCCAGATCCTGGCCGACATTCAACGGACGGCCCGTCTCGGTGATCCGGCCGACGTTCTGGCGATGGTCGAGGCCTATGGCCATGATGGCTTCGCTGAGTATCTGACGGCCAACGACCTCTTCGACACGTTCCTCAACACGCTGAAGATGGAGCCGCACTATGGCGGCTGGATGCATGGTCGGGTGCATGGCGGCCTGGTCTTCCCCGACGGCTCCGGTGCGCGGTCGCATGACGTCAACCACTTGACCGTGCTCAGCCACGACCAGACTGAGCCCTTCATGAACGACACGTTCGACTGGCCGCAATGGTCGGCCCTCGAAGTGCCCGAGCAGGACGTGATCGACTACTTCCAGGCCATGGTGACCCTCGGCGATCCGCTCGGGAATGAGATCCCGGCGGGCACTGTCGGCCCCGCGCCGACACCCACGCCTCCGTCCGATCCCGCACCGGTTGAGCCGGAGCCGGATCCCGTCGAAGACGCCCATGCAGGTGTCGAGGCCGTCAGCGATCTGGCCGCCACCATTGCGGCGCATGCCGCCTCGCATGCCGGTATGACGATCACACCCGATGGCACAGGCGAGGCCATGGGCGGCGCTGGCGGCGAGCTGATCCAGGGGGACGGCGGCAGCAACCAGATCTACGCGGCCGGCGGCTCCGACATCGTCCTCGGCGGCGGCGGGACCGATGAGATCGACGGCGGTGCCCGTGCGGACGAGCTCTCCGGAGAGGGCGGCGATGACCGCATCTTTGGCGGGCACGGGTTTGACACAATCTCCGGCGGCGAGGGCGATGACTGGCTGAACGGCGGCATCGGGCGCGACACCATCTATGGCGGTGGCGGCAACGACGTCCTGATCGGCAACGGGCTTCAGGACCTCCTGATGGGCGGGGCAGGGGATGACGACCTCCGCGGCGGTGCCCGCGAGGATGTGCTGATCGCCGATGCCGGCAGCGACACGCTCAGGGGGGAGCGCGGGGCGGACCACTTCGTCTTCGACGAGGCGCTCGGCGCGGAGGTCGCAGCGATCCTCGATTTCGATGCGTCGCTCGATTTCCTGGTGCTCGGATCGGAGAGCGGCGCGGATGCGCTCGCGACGTTCCTGGCGGGTGCGGTACAGTCGGGCTCGGATGTGGTCTACACCGCCGCGGGCGGTGCAACGCTGACGATCACAGACACGGACCTCTCGGCCTTTGACGCAGACCACTTCGCCACGCTCGCCGACGCGTTCGCCATGCTGTGAGCGCCCCACCCGCTCATTTCGGGTGGGATTCGGGGGGTGACGAAGGGGCCTCGATGCAGGATAGCGGATCCGGGCGGCCGATCGTGCTCGACCGGCTCACCCAAAGCGTTGCGTCCTCCCCGGGGGCTTGAGCTCCCGACCGCATAACAGCGGTGTCGCTGAGATTTCATTCGTTGTTGGCGTCGAGCCTCTTCGCATCGTGCCATCCTCCGCAGTCACTCGGCGCGGCGGTCGGCTGTTCTGGTACCAAGACACCCT
This sequence comes from Pseudomonadota bacterium, assembly GCA_038749815.1. GTDB lineage: Bacteria > Pseudomonadota > Alphaproteobacteria > Rhodobacterales > Rhodobacteraceae > Algicella. Next base: position 18,827 of record JBCDHQ010000014.1, read on the forward strand.
CAACGCCGTCCCTGGCAGCCGCGCCCCGGCATGCAAGACTGCTGTCCTCATGGATCCGGCCAAAATCGCAAAGCCCCACGGACGTGCCTGTGTCGACACCCTCTCAGTCGAGGCCCATGCATCGGCACTGGCCTTCCAAATGTGCGGTTCCCGGGGCCTGTGTCATCCCCGACGTCACTGCGCCGGGCAAGTCCAGGTCCCATGCTCTCAGGTCGACCGCAGCGGCCGAGGGACGCTTGTCGAGCGTTGTGCCAGAGGATCGCGTCCAGCTCCCTGAGGGGTCCATGACCTGGCACGGATGTGTCCCGCAATTTGAAGGATCTGCGTTGGCTGGGCGCCGGAAGATCGGCATCGGATCGGTGAGCCGCGTCAGGCACCGGACCCGCGTGAGGATAACCGCATGGGCCACTGTCCTGAGGTGCCACGTCATCGGGCGCAGGCCGCAGAGCGGCGTCGACGTCAACTGCTGGCCGATCAGGGCCACCAGGCCCGGGTTCTCGGCGCTGGCACCTGCAGGTCGGTGGTCGACTGTGGACAGTGGAAGCGACAGTGGTCGGCGACCGACAAGCACGGGTGGTCCGTCTCGGCCAGCAGCGCCTTGCGGTTTGAGCTCTCGCGACAAGAAACCGTCCACCACTGCGAGCTCCCCGATCGACGCGTGCAGCGACCGCACCGCCTCCGCGCCCATCTCGAATGTCCTGCGCGTGGCTCCTAGTCGCTGACGACGCGCCCTCCGGCGGGGCGCTTGCCCCAGTGCTCGAACCAATTGCGCACAAAGCTCGCTCCATTCGGGGATCTGCGCCGGATGCACGTCGCACCGCACAGCCACCGCCCCCAAGCCGTTCAGCGCCTCCATCGTTTTGAACGCGGCCGCGTGCCGCCGCTGCCGCGCCCGTTTCCCTCTCGAAGACGAAGATTAACTCAACTCGTGGCTCCCGTCAGAGTCCCAGTACCGGGGAGCATCTCATCGGCCAAGTGTGGGACAGAATCCGTTGCACCATGGCTCGGGCTGATGGGGATGCCGTGTCCGAAAGCCGATGCACGTTCGCGGTGTTTGGGGGTGCGGCGTCGCGCATGTGCGCCGCATCGGATCCCACAACCGTCAGATGATCGCGAGCCCGTGGTTGTCGAACTCGAAGCCGTGCGAAACGGGGACGTCCTTGTGATTGAGGCTGAGCGCGTCGAACCCTGAGATACTGGCGAGGCCGGGCCCCAGTGCCGCGGCGGATGCGCCCTCGATTGCGTAGACCTCTGTGATCTCGCCATCTATCAGCTTGGCGGCGCGGTGTGCCTCCTTGGATGTGACCAGTGTTTCGGGCCCATGGCTCGCAACGGACGAGACGTAGCCGCCGAACAGCGCCCCAGCGGTGAGGTCCTCCGCGTGCCCCGCGTTGACGCGCCACAAGACCCGCTCGCCCGCGCCTTGCCTCGGATCCACAAGTTGGCCGCCCACATAGAGCGCGCCGTGCGCGTCGATGTCGAGGTGGCGCAGGGAGATGCCTTCCGTGCCCGGCCAGAAGCCAAGGGGATCGATGGAGCCGCGATCAAAGCCAAGCTTCAAGACCTGACTGCGGAAACCGGACAGGTTCAACGGCGTGCGCCCGTAGGCCGGGTGGGTCTCAAGCCCGCCGAGGGCAACAAAGAAGAGGTCGCGGGTCGGATCGCGGACAATCTCATGGGGACCGGGGCCGGGAAGCTCGATCTGGCCCAGTCGACGGAAGCCGCTCCCAGTCTCGTAGACGCCAATGCTCCCCGATAGAGTGTCGAGATTGTTCTCGGTGACCAGGAGGTGTCCGCCATCCCGGGTAAACGCACCGTGACCGAAGAAGTGCCGCTCCGGCGGTGCTTCGACGACCCGAAGAATTTCAAGCGAGCGATGATCCACCACCGCAAACCGCGTTCCCGGCCGGCGCGGGAACACGACGAGGTGCCGATCATGACACGCCATCCCATGCGCCCGGAAGTCGAGCGGTGTGACGCCGAGGGCGCCTCCAGCCTCGGAGAAGAACCGAGCGCGGCTGGTGCCGGTTCCAGAGGAGGTCTCGATCGCGGCATAGGCCGCGTGCTCCGCCGGTTGGGCGAAGACCTCACGCTGACCGCAGGCGAGAACACCGAGGCCAAGCGCAATTCGGCCCAAGGTCTCGCGCCTGGAGGATTGGACGGAAAGCCTGCTCTGATCCAACGCTCTCGGATTTTGGGTCGCCGCGCCGGATCCGAAATCCGGTTCCCCCTTGGTGCCCGGCCCGTCAGTCGCCATCGGCTGCCGTAAAACCGGCGGTGAGACCAATGGCATCGGTGAAACCAGATTTGAGGAATTGCTCTTGGTAGAAAAGGACATCGGCCATGTTCCGCAGCATTGCGGCGGTGTCGCCATCCTCGGCGGCGATCTCGGCGAGGCTCGCATCGAGCAGGGTGAGGTCGGTCGCTATGGATCCGGCCGTTTGCGACAGCACAATGTACTCCATGGACCCACCGATCTCCGGTGCTGCGTCGAACAGACCGAAGGGGATGTCGTAGAGATCGCGGAGCGTCACAAAGCTTATTTGGATGCTCTCGAGGCCCAAGCCGCTGGCCACCGCCTCGGTCCGCTCCGGGCGTGCAGAGCCGGGCGCATCTCCGAGGCCCCGCAACAGTTTGAACTTGCGCAACCGGTCGACATAGACCACGCCGCCAGCCAGCAGATCGCGGATCAGATCATCGACTGTGGTGTAGGTTTCGTTTCCGAGGGCGGCTGTGTCGTAAAGCGCGCGATAGGCACTTCCGGGTGTCCATCCCGAGACAAGACCCTCGGCAAGATCGGCCTGGAAGGCGGCAATCGCCGTTGCAAGGTCACAGCCGTAGCTCGCTGGTGAGAGTGGCGCATGGATGAGGGTTTCCAGAGCCGTAAGATTGGTCAAGGCAATCGACCGCCCCTGAAGCCCTCCCGCTGTCAAAAGAGACGGGTCTTCTGCACGCAGCGCTGCCCGGATCGCCCTGGTGGAGAATCCCTTCGGATCGGGCCAAAGCTGGACGCGCATCGGACCTTCCGCATCGGAGATCGGTCCGACACTCACGATGCTGCTGCGCTGCCAAGACAGGAATGTCGCTGCGAACCCCTCATGGACGGCCTCAATATCTCCGCCCGCGTGGCAGTAGGCCTCGAGGGCCGCGGCGAGATCCTGGGTTGCCTCGGCTTGAGCTGCGTATGCGGGCAGGATGAACGCGTCCGCCGTTGTCACAAGCGCGTCCTGCAGCAACGCCGCCGCTTCCGTGTCGAAGCGCGATTGCGCCGACGCCAGATCGGGCACGAGCAGGACCAATCCCAAAAGCCAACCGCGCATCCTAGAGGCCCTCCATTGAACTTACGACGTGCGCCCTCTGCTCAGCTGCAAAGCTCGCGCGCACCTCTGCCGCCTCTTCATCACGCCAGAGGATCGCCTCTTCAAGTGTCCACGTTCGCCCGTCGCGCAAGAACGAGACGTGCGCGTTCACCACCTCCGCCAGACCGATACCCGAGAGCGGTCGCGCCCGCCACTCTAGCCGGTCGGATTCGCGAGGCGAGGGCCAAGATCGCGACGAAGATCTTCGCTACAGGGCAAGACCAGCCGGTTGCGGAGTTCGGGCAGAGCATCGGTGCCGGTGGCGATCTCTGCGATGAACCTCCGGGCAGGCGGCCCCCGCGAGGTCTGCGCAGGAGAGGGCCACCGGACCAAGCTGCGCGTCTGCAACCTCGGTCCCATCAGGCTAAGTGAAGAGCGCGGTCTCGGAGGTGACGCGAACCTGGCCGTCGCATACATCTCCGGCAATCGCCTGACCCTGAACCTGGGGCCCATAGACCGGGGCAGGGCCGTCGGGCCCCCTCAGCCCAATCAGCATCGACACGATGTCGATGTTGCCCTGTTCTGGCGGATGTCCTCCTACATCCTTGATGGGGCCGCAGCCCTGACAGGACCGAGCGTCGAAGTGAGGGCCCAGGCCATCCCATGCGATGGCTTAGGACCGGGCTGCGAGCGACGGACGATCGAAAGCGACGTTTCCGACAAAGGGGTCAGGCCGTCGCTCGAAGGTCAGTGTACCTGAGGGCAACGAGAACGCTTTGCTGTCGCAGCGTTCCCGGTCTGGTGACCGTGCCTCTCTGAAAACCCTCGAATGGCTCGGCGCCGGAAAAGTCGGTGGGTGGCAAATGGAGGCGCGGCTTGCGTTTGGCCGCAACATTGTCCGCCGCAGCGCTCAAGCCGGGCCATTGACGGTGGACGCACATGGGATCTCCCCAAAGACTTCGATGCCGCCAGCTTGGCCAGACGCCACCAGCCTTGTCTGACACAGATTACTGGAAGACCGCAGCAGGACTATCGAGGCTGTCCGAACCTTCGACGAACGAAGAGAACGGCCTCTACCAGGTCAGCCTCGTTGCCAACGAGATCGTAGAGCTCGACGAACTCACGGTTGACCCTGGTACACTCACGCCCGCCCTTCAGGAGCGGCTGCATAAGATCGACGGCGTCGACGCGAGTGTCGCTTCCGGCTCTCATGCAAACGAGCTCCTGTTTTGGGGGCACGGCGGAAGTGGAACCGGTGCAGGGGCCGCGCCGCGACGCGAAACTGACTTCGATCTCGCAGCCTGCACAAATGGCCATCGCACCCGGGGTGCGGCCTATTTCACCGCCGCACTCGAGTTGCTGATCGGCGTCCAGGAAGAGATCGTTGCGATTTGGGGCGCAGATCGTGCTGCACGGCCCAGGATTGCGGCGCAGTTCGATGCGGCAGACCTCACATCGATCCTGACCGGTCTTGCCTCACCGCTGAAGCCCCGTGTCGACCCTCGTCCAGTGGCCAGCCGTTGAACCTGCCCCCCGCGCATCGACGGTCGCGTTGTCGAAGCGGTAGGCTTCGGTCTCCCGTTACGGGATCCGCGCCACGAGCCGGGAAGTCTTGGCTGCTGGATCGGTCTGAGTGCTGTGTGCATCCACCCATCCTCCGTATCAACGCTTGTCCGGACAGGTGAGCACATCCGTCAGCGCTGGTGCATGCCGCCCAACGCGAGCCGATGGGTGCGTCGTTGCGGCACGCCCGGTGTTATCGCTTTGTCATGTCGGCGATGTAACACTAGGTTGACACATCGGTTCCGAAAGGTTGGACCTCATGCGCAAGATGCTCGCCGCCACGCTCTTGGCCGCAGTCGCCACCAGCAGCGCCGCACAAGAGGCAACGATTGTCTTACCGGCAGGAAATTTCGGCAACTACAACCCAACCCTGAGCGCGAAGGAAGCCGTTCTGGCCAATTGGGAAATGGCAGCATCCGGTGTGCGAGCCGGCGAGATCCTGGGCAAGCAGGTGGTCACCCTCGCGGAGGGGGGCGCGGGATACAAGAAGCTGTCTGCGCAGGCCGACTTTGCGCTCGAGACCATCGTTGCGCGCTACAGCGCCGCCGCCTGGCTTTTTCACGTCGCTCCGAACGCAACGCCGGTGCGAGACGAGACACTGGTGTCGATGGTCGCCGCGGCGTCCGGTCATTGCGACACGGATGACTGCGCTGACGCGACGAAGGCGATCCGCGATGCCTTCGCAGCAGCCTCAGCCGAGTTGCTCGAGGCGTCGTCTGCCGCTCGCGCCGAGATCACCGCCCGGCAAGGCGATGTCGATGCCGCGCTCTTGTCGGAGCAACTGGGTATTGTGGCCGACTATCTCGACAGCGGCGCCTGGGGGCAGGACCTTGTCCTCAGCGACTTTGGGATGGACGCCGATGTGATGGCAAACCGGATCGTCGGGGCGCTCTCCTTATGGCGCAACATCGAGCCCTATGTCGGCCTGACCGACAAGGAGGTCGACACCGCGATCAACACCGCCTCGACCAACCTTTTGCGCCTCCTGCGACGGGAAACGCGCGGGATGGAGCGGCTTGACCCGGACGGCCAGGTGCTGGTTGACCTGAAGGCCGCCGCAGGCGCGCTTGCCGCTGAATACCGTCGTGCCTCGGCGCTGTTTGCGTCCTGAGCGTTGTTCCGGGTCCTCCTCGCCCTCTGCGCGGCGGGCACCTGCGCTCATGCTGAGCCTATTTGGCCCACAAGCTCGGACGGGGACATCGTCACGCGCTGTTTGTCGTGTCACCTGACAGCGCCTGACCGCATCGACATTGTGGGCCTGTCTGCGCTCAGGGGACTGCCGGAGGAATGGCCGTTTCTGTTCGAAGACGCCTTCGACCTCGATGAAGATGGCATCGCCGGGCAGATGCGCTTTGTCAGCGGCAGCGACGGACCGATGATCGCCATCTTCGGCCAATCGCTTGCGGCGGGGCGGTTCGAAGACTTCGCGTCGATTGCTGCTGGGGCCCACGGCCTTACGATTGACGGGCCGGACGAGATGGCATCGATCCGAAAGGCGTTCGAGGCGTACTCGCCCGACCCTGGGCTGCCGTTCGGGTCCGCCGAGGATCAGGCGCGGTTTGAGGCCCGCGGCTGCGCCTCCTGCCATGTGACACGGCGATACGAGTACAATGGGCGTGAGTACATGCCGCTCAGCGATTTCCTGATGCATGACCTTGGCGAGGGTCCGCGCCGCACGGCGCCCCTTTGGGGCTGTGCCGACTGCCTAAGCGCCCCTGGTCATGACGACGCGACGTCTGCGGTGCGCTAAGGGCACGGTTTACACATGTCGTGCTTGATCTGACCGCGGGGGCCGAACCGCGCTAGAACCGGCGCCAGCTGATCTCCCAGGTTCCGTCGAACGCCGTCAGGACCGCGATATCCCCGTATCGCGTGGGCGCTGCGCCGCCAAAGCCAAGCGCTTGCCAGAGGTCAACGAGGTTTCCCACATTGCCGATCCAGATGACGTTGCGCTCCTCCGCAGCGGCGACAAGCGTGATCGGAAGCGTTTCGTCCGGCTCAAGCGCGATGGGGTCGAGGCCATGCGCCGCCGCAAGTGGCCCGGCGGTGTCGGCATTGCGTTGAAAGGCCGCCATGAAGATCGCGTCGATCGGCAGGTCGGCGAGCGCGTCTGGAAGGGCCTCCGCCCGCGCACGACCTCTGGCGTTCAGGTTCGTCTCGTTGCGGTTCCTGTCCGCGTGGCGCACGAGGATCAACCTGCCGCTCTGCGGAGGCTCCACAACCGCCATGAAGGGCGGCTCGTCATGCCTGTGGTCGGCAATCGACCAGAGCCCGGCCTCCCCCCATGGCGTCGCCCGACCGGTGTCGCCGAGATCCAACGCAGATGCGACAGTCGTCAGCCCCGCCGCGAGAAAGAGAAACAGAAGACCGATTGAAAACCGGACGGCCGATGAGCGCGCGCTCTTCATCCCCATGCTCCACGTCCTGCCCGGGTGACCTGGCAGAACACCAATGAAAGAGGGCCGCGGCAGAACCGCGGCCCTCAAGATCTGCAAGGCGGTCCGCAGTTACTCGGACAACATGCCCAGTTCGTAGGCCTGCTCCGGCAAGTTGAGCTGGAACATGAAGATCTGACCGCCGCGGTCCGCTTCCACGGACATCACCTGGCCGCCGGACTTGGTGCGATGCTGCACCACGCCCATCAGCAGTTGTTCGTTCATCGGGATGGAGCCGATGATCTCCTGACGGCCGGTTCCGGCGATCTCATCCATGCTGTAGAAGCTGCCGTCATCCTTCTGCGCGAGCAGTGCGGTCAGCGTCCAGGAGCCCGAGAACTCCGACGTCCGAGGACGGTCGATCGCACCGGCAAGCGCTGTCGCACCGGCCTGAGCGCGGGGGCTCTCAGTGCCGCCGGCCATGGCCATGAAATAGCCCTTGCCCGGTTCGGCCAGCTGCATGGTTGACGGGTCGAGCACCAGTGCGTACTTGCGCTCGCCGAACGCGTTGCCGCTGTCTTCGTCGACGATCAGCACATCGGCATCGGAGCCCTTAACCCACAGCAGGCCATCGGGGTCGTTGGACTTGGCCAGACCGTTTTCGTCGGTGGCATGGGTGCCCATGCCGCCGTGCTTGATCCCTTTGTCACCAACTTCGAGCGTCAGCGTGCCATCGAAGGACGGCAGCGTGCGGATGCCGACGCCGGTCAGCATCTCTGGCAGCGCGCCACCTGCAGCCTCAAGTTCGGCGGCAATGTTGGTCAGCTCGAACGAGAGATAGCCGCCGTATTCCGACATCGACTGCGTCCAGCGCGTCAGAGTGATGTCGGGGTCGACCGCGGGGTGCTCTGTCTTGGTGTTGCCGTTGAAGAACAGGTGACCGTCCGGCTGCTCTGCTTCCTCGGCCCACTTGAAGATCTCGGTCGCACCCACGGCCACAGGACTGTCCCAGCCGCCCCACTGGTAGGAGGTGGGGACGAACGCCACGGGGAACTCCGTCGGCGCGTCGGGGTTTGCCATGTACTGGTCGGCCAGCTCTTCCGTCGGTGCGGGGTTCTCGAAGCCGAGATCGGCCAACGTCTCCATAGACGCCGCCACGCCGTAGATCTTGCCGTGCAGCAGACCGTTGCGCGCCAGGAACTGATCCCGCTCAGGCGCATCGGCGGCAATGGGCGAGCCATCCGCGTCGGCGCCCTTCAGGCCCACATAGATCTTCAGCGGCGCCACCGACATGTTCTGGTTGTAGCCCGCCAGAACCATCACGACGTAGTCGGGATGCTGCGGGTTGATCGGCATGATCTTCTCATAGCCCGACTGCCCGAGCGCCGGCACGGTGTAGGCCGTCTCGTTCGCGATATCGATCGCGATCGAGGCCAGACCCATCCCCATGTTCGTGTCCCACACGCTGGAGACAACGTCGCCGTCGTCGTTGGTGATGTCGAACATCCGCTGGATGTTCCACTCTTCGGCGTTGAACCAAACGTCGTCCGCGAGGCCCACGCCGTCGCCATACTTGTTGGCAGGTTCATAATAGGACCCGCAGAACGACTGGAAGAAAAAGTCGGCCTTCTGGAGCACGAAGTTCGGAGCAAACTGCACGTACTCGCCATCGGGGCGTGCCTGGTTTCCCCAGATGCCGCCTTCGGAACGGGGCACGACCTCGTCTCCGAACACATTGTAGATTGTGCTGTAGAGATGGCCCGAGCCCTCGAGGATCTCGGACGCGGCCGCGTCATTGTTGAGGAAGTCGGCAAGGCCGGCGCGCACATAATCCAAGTAGTGGATGTGCGATCCGGTGAACGTGACGCCAGACGCCATTTCCCAAGGATAGGTCTCGGTCGACATGGTGGCGTAGGACTCGGACTGGTAGGCGACGCGGACCGTGTCCTCGTCCAAGAGCCACGCGGCGTTGCCATCGGGCCAGCCGGTCAGGGCCATGCCCGTATCCGCATCCACCTCACCCACAGTTGCGAGGGCTTTCATGCGGGTCAAAAACGGGAAGTCGATATCCGCAGACTGCCCATCAACGATCTCAAAGCCATCACCCGGGGTGCTTGCCTCGGCAACGAGGGCTGTGGTCTCGCCGATCTTGACAAGATCGGCGCTGTCCTGGGCCATCGCCGTCAGCGCAGTTGTGGACAGAAGTGTCGCCGCCAGTGGCAGAAATCTTTTGAATTTCATTGGCTTCCTGGGCATGTGTAAGCTCCGTTTTACACCTTCGCGTCAACCTATCGCCACACTTTTACATAATGATGACACTGAACGCCTGAACCTCCTTTGTCCTGCGTCGCAGCTGTCATGCTGGTTGGCTTCATGCTGCACATGCGAGCGCCCTGGCTGAGCCACCCCCGACATGGGCTTCGAGCGGAGCTTCGGTGCGCCGCCCCATAGGTGCGTTGACGTGTGCCGGCCAAGGTCGGCTTGGCGATCTGGTGGGAGTGCTGCGGGTCTGAGACCCGCTCTGCAAAGCGCGGACCCACCCGCCAACTGGCCTCGGCGCCCCTCCTGAAACACGGTCGACAAAAAGTGCCCACTCAAGCCAAAGCACGTCGGGGGCCATGAGGGTGCGCCTTGAGCGGAGGTCTCCGCCTGACGTTAGGTCAAGGAGCGCATCACGCTCACGTCCGTCGACGACGGCGCGCGCTGACGGATCCCTAAATCCTCTGCAATCTGCCCGTGCAAAGGTTCATGCAGGCGACACAAAACCTATACATCCCTGTCATCTTTTTCTGGTCAGGCCAGTTGGCGAAAGACACCAGGGGGTATCCATGACAAAGACCTTTTTGCTGAGCAGCGCTGCATTTGTGCTGCTCGCTGGTCCCGTTGCGGCCGAGAAGAATTTCAATCGAATTGCGTCTTTTCCGCTGACCGCGAACTTTGACGGCGACGCGCCCGAAGAGACATCTGCCGAGATCATCGACGCGACCGAAGATGGCATGACCCTGGTCTACACCGACAGCCCGGCGGGCGTGATCGGGGCGATCGACATCACTGATCCGGCCAACCCACAGCCGCTTGGCGTCATGGAGATGGATGGGGAGCCGACCGCGGTGTCGGTCATCGGCACAACCGCGTTCGTGGGCATCAACACATCCCAGAGCTACACAGAACCCTCGGGCATGATCAAAGCGATCGACGTGACCACCATGACCGAGCTGGCGCGCTGCGATCTGGGCGGCCAGCCCGACAGCACCGGCAAGGCACCCGACGGCTCGTTCATCGCCGTCGCGATCGAGAACGATCGGGACGAGGACCTGGGTGAGGGCCGCGTGCCGCAAATGCCGGCCGGCGATCTGGTGATGATCCAGGTCGAAAACGGCAGCCTTGCGTGCGACAGCCTGATCCGCGCAAGCCTGACCGATCTCGCGGATGTCGCCGGCGAGGACCCCGAGCCTGAGTTCGTCGACATCAACAGCCTCGGTGAGACGGTCGTCACGCTGCAGGAAAACAACCACATCGCGGTTGTGGCACGAGATGGATCGATTGTGTCGCACTTCTCGGCCGGTGCGGTTGATCTTGAGAGGATCGACGCCACGGACGAGCGCGGCGCCCTGAAATTCACCGAAAGCCAGACGGGCGTGCCGCGTGAGCCGGATGGCATCCAGTGGATCGACGACACCCATTTCGCCATCGCCAACGAAGGCGATATGGACGGTGGATCGCGCGGCATGACCATCTTCCACAAGGATGGCACCGAGGTGTTCGAAACCGGTGTCAGCTTCGAGCATGCGATCATCCAAGTGGGTCACTACCCGGACAGACGATCCGACAGCAAAGGCGTGGAGCCCGAAGGCATGGAGTTCGGTGTGTTCGACGGCACGCCATATGTCTTCGTGATGGCGGAGCGATCCTCGATCGTGGGTGTCTATGATGTGTCCGATCCGGCCAATGCGGTGCTTGCGCAACTGCTGCCGTCCGGCATCTCGCCGGAGGGGGCCGTGGCGATCCCGTCGCGCGGCCTGCTCGCCACGGCCAACGAGTATGACGGGCTGGAAGGTGGCGCGGCGCGCGCGCATGTGATGCTCTATCAATACTCCGATGCGCCCGCGGTGTTCCCGCAGATCACCTCCGAAGGCGCCGATGAGTTGATCGGGTTTGGTGCGATCTCCGGCATGGTGGCGGGCGAAGGCTCGACCATCTACGCGGTGAACGACAGCTTCTATGGCTACCAGCCGACGATTTTCACCATCGATGCGTCCTCGACTGAGGTGCCCCTAGATTCCTAGACACCAGCCTTCGTCAGTTTCTGCTGTCTGATCTCGAAATCAACGGGCGACAGCATGCCGTTGTTCGTGTGCTTGCGCTTCGGGTTGTAGAATAGCTCGATGTACTCGAACACGTC
>JBCDHQ010000015.1:0-30392 GCA_038749815.1 Pseudomonadota bacterium
CCGGCTGAGGTAGCTCTCCGCAACATCGGCCCCCGCATGCCCGTAGAGCCGCACGAATGACAGGTGGAGGATCGCCGGCCGCCGATGCCGCCTGACGTGGTCGGCCACGCGTCGCGCCGCGGCGTAGGTCGCCGTCAGGTCGCAGCCATCGGCCGCCGTGTAGTCGATCCCGGGCCGGCTCTGCATCACTGCGGCGACCCAGCCTTTTGGGGAACGGACAGAAATGCCGATCCTGTTGTCTTCACACACAAAAAGGAGGGGCAGGGGCGTTCCCTGGACGGCCGCCCAACCGGCGGCGTTGAACGCCCCTTGCGCTGTCGAGTGGTTGATCGAGGCGTCCCCGAAGCTCACGACTGCGATCCCGTCCTCGGGCAGCATCCGATGCTCGGGCGGATTGCGCCGCGCCAGGCCAAGCCCGTAGGCCGCGCCCACCGCCTTTGGCAAGTGACTGGCGATCGTCGATGTCTGCGGCGGGATCATCAGCCGCCTGGATCCCAGAACTTTGTGCCGTCCGCCGGAGATTGGGTCGTCTGCGGCGCAGGCGAAGGACAAGAGCATGTCTTCGACAATGTCGCCCTCGGGCCGCTGTGCCGCCCGCGCTATCTGAAACGCCGCGTCCCGATAGTGGAGGAAGGCAATGTCGTCGGGGCGAAGCGCATGCGCGACCGCCGCCATCCCCTCATGTCCGGAGGAGCCGATGGTGTAGAACCCCTCACCCCGCCGCTGCATCGCACGGCTTTCTCGATCGAGCGCGCGCGCAAGGCATTGCGCGCGAAAGACCTGCCGAGCGTCCTCGGGCGAGAGGCCCGGCGTTGGCGGTGGGCCCGGCGGGAACGTCCCTGTGGCTGTCCGCTCAAGAAAGGCCCGGTGGACAATCTCGACCCTGTCCGCCTGCGTCAATAGCCGAGGTCCCGGTTCACAGCGTGGCGGAGCGGGTGCCCGGCCTCAACGCCCGCAATGTTGCCCGCAATTTCGGCCGAGGCGGTCTCGGTTCTGGTGGCGGAGGCGATGTGCGGCGTGACAGTGATCTTGGGATGCGTCCAGTAGGGGTGATCGACGGGCAACGGCTCCTCCCGGAAGACATCCAGCGTCGCATGGGAGAGTTGGCCGGCGTCGAGTGCGGCGATGAGCGCCTCATCATCGATCAACGGACCGCGCCCGGGGTTCAGGATCACGGCCCCCTCAGGCAGAGCGGCCAGAGCCGTCGCGTCGAGGAGATTGGTTGTGGCCAAGGTCTCAGGCAGCAGGAGGACCAGGATCTGGCTTTTTTGCAGGGTTGGGAGCAGTCCACCGGTGCCATGCGAGGTGGAAACACCGGGAAGCGACTTCGCCGTGCGGCTCCAGCCCACAACATCAAAGCCGAGGCCGACCAAGGCCTTGGCCGAGGCTTGGCCCAGCGTCCCGAGGCCGAGGATCCCGACTGTGCGCTGAGACGCGAGCGGCGGCACCAAATCCTCCCTCCAGGATCGCTCCGCCTGGGCTGCGCGGTGGGCGTCAATGCCGAGGTGATGGCGCAGGACATGTCCCACCACCCACTCGACCATCCCCTGTGTGAGGCCCGGATCGACCATTCGGGCAAGCGGTTGGGTCAATGTTGGATTGACGACGATCTTCTCGACGCCCGCCCAAAGGCTGAGCACCGCCTTCGCACGCACATACGGCCGAAGGTCCGTCACAGGCCCGGACGGTGCATAGACCAGATAATCGACGGTGTCGGGCGGCAGGTCGTCACTGATCTCCGCAGAGAGCCCGAGCGTCGTCAGGTGGCGCCCGATCGCCTCGACATAGGCGTCGCGCCCGTCGGCGGCGCCGCAATAGAGAACCCGGATCATCGCGGTCGGTGCACGTAAGCGCTCTGCACCAGGCCGAAGGCGCCCATCAGGACCAGCATCGCCGATCCGCCATAGGAGACCAAAGGCAGCGGCACGCCAACGACTGGGATCAAGCCCATGACCATCGCCATGTTGACTGCAAAGAATGAGAAAAAGGTCACGCCGATCCCCCCGATCAGAAGCGCGCTGAACCGATCCCGATTGGTGATCGCCGCCAGCGCGCAGAACGCAACGACCAGGAGATAAAGCGTGAGGAGCGTTGCAGACCCAACGAAGCCGAACTCCTCCGCGAGGGTTGTGAAGATGAAGTCCGTGTGTTTCTCGGGCAGGAAATTGAGCCGCGTCTGCGTCCCCTCCATGAACCCGCGCCCCGAGATCCCGCCGGAGCCGAGCGCGATCTTCGACTGTGTGATGTGATACCCGGCGCCAAGCGGGTCGAGAGAGGGGTCGAGAAAGGTCTCGATCCGGCGGTACTGATAATCCTTGAGGATCTGCCACTCCGTCCCGCGGCTCTGGAACACGAAGGTGACAAGCGCGGATGCCCCTCCGGCGGCCGCGGCAAAGTACCATAGACTGACACCGGCGAGGAATGCGACAGCCGCGGCGGACACGCCGAGGAGAATGGCCGTGCCGAGATCCGGCTGCGCAAGAACGAGCGCGACAGGGACGAGCGTCAGGATCACTGGCGGCAGCAAGTAGAGCGGATGGGACACCTTGTTGGCCGGGATCAGGTCATAGTAGAGCGCGAGCGCCATCACGAGGGAGATTTTCATCACCTCGGAGGGTTGCAGGCGGATGACCCCGAGATCGATCCACCGTTGCGCGCCCATCCCGACGGCACCGAAAAACTCCACGGCAACCAGGAGGATCAGCCCACCGAGATAGGCAATCGGGGCCATCGACCGCCAGAAGCGGATGTGGACCATCGCCACAATGCCCATCACACAGAGACCAAGCGCAAACCGGATCGCCTGCGCGCGGGCCCAGGGGTCGAGTGTGCCGCCCGCGACGGAGATCAGCATCAGACACCCGATCGCAGCGATGGCCACCAGCAAGAGGATCAGCGGCCAGTGCAGGTAGAGGATCTTGGCAAATCCCGTCGGTGCCGGACGGTGCCGGTCGAGGAACGTCACGCGCGCTCCCTCAGCGGCGGCGGCGGTTCGACCGGTTCTTCCGCACGGCGCCGCTCAATCTCCGGACGCTCGGAGGCGGGATAGGCTGTGAGGGGTGGGCGCGGACCGTAGAGGCAGCGCATCATGATGTCGCGTGCGACCGGGGCGGCCGCCCGCGATCCGCCGCCGCCATGCTCGACGACGACGGCCACGGCGTAGCGCGGCGCATCGAAGGGTGCGTAGCCCACAAAGAGCGCGTGATCCCGCCGCTCCCACGGGAGATCTTCGTTGCGGTAGACGCCGCGCGCCCGCTCTTCCTTGGTGATGATCCGAACTTGGCTGGTGCCGGTCTTGCCGGCCATGTGTCCTTCCGGATCGACGATGCGCGAGCCGTAGGCTGTCCCGCGACGGGTGTTCACGACGTCAAACATGGCCTGCCGCACCCAGGTCAGATGTGTGGGCGAGAGGCCAATCGACGGCGCATCCGGCGCATCTGCGGGCCGTCCATCCACCGCTCGGATGAGGCGCGGCGTGACCGCGCGTCCACTTGCGATCCGCGCTGTCATGACGGCGAGTTGGACCGGTGAGGCCAGCATGTAGCCCTGACCGATGCCCGCATTGAGCGTGTCCCCGACGAGCCACGCCTCATCATAGCTCTGCTTCTTCCAGTCCTTGGTCGGCGTCAGCCCGGACGTGACCGCAGGCAGCGGCAAGTCGGGCCGAACGCCAAGCCCGAGGCGCTTGGCCATCGCGGTGATGCGCTCAATCCCGGCCTTGCGCGCGACCTCATAGTAGTAGACGTCGCAGGAGTGTTTGAGGCTGTCGCTCAAGTTGGTGTGTCCGTGACCCCCGCGGCTCCAGCAGTGGAAGCGCCGATCGCCCACCTGGAGAAAGCCGGGGCACCAGACGGTCTCCTCCGGGCCGACCAGACCGGCCTCGAGGGCTGCGAGCGCAACCACCATCTTGAATGTCGATCCAGGCGGATAGGCGCCTGAAACCGCCTTGTTGGACAGCGGTCTGTAGTCGTTGTTCAACAGGGCATTCCAGTCCCCGGTCGAGATCCCGAACACAAAGGCATTCGGGTCGAAAGTCGGCGAGGAGGCGGACACCAGAAGATCGCCGGTCACCGTGTCGATGACGACCGCTGCGGCACTCTCGCCGTTCATGCGCTCAAGCGCATAGGCCTGCAGGTCGCGATCGATGGTCAAATGGACATCCTGACCTGAGGCACCCTCGCTCCGCTCGAGCTCCCGCATCACGCGCCCCATGGCGTTCACCTCGATGCGACTGTTTCCCGCCGCACCGCGGAGCTGACGCTCCCACCGGAGCTCGACGCCGGTTTTGCCGATCTGGAAGTCTGGGATCTGGAGAAGCGGATCCGGATCCTCAAGTCTGCCGAGATCGTGGTCGGACACAGGGCCGACATAGCCCACAACATGCGCCATGGTCGCATGCTCGGGATAGAAGCGGCTCAGCCCGACCTCGGGTGTGACACCTGGCAGGGCCGGTGCATTGGCTGCGACGCGCGCGATCTCATCCCAGGTCAAATGCTCGGTCACCGCAACCGGCACGAAGGCTGAGCGCTGGCTGACTTCGCGGAGCACCTTTTCCCGACGCTCCTCGGGAAGCGGGATCAACTGGGCGAGCTTTTCGAGCACGGCGCCAACATCGCCTGCTTGCTCCCGGACAATCGTGACCCTGTAGTTTTGCCGGTTCAGGGCCAAGGGAACGGAGTTGCGATCGTAGATGAGGCCGCGCGCCGGCGGGATCAACCGGATGTTGACCCGGTTCTCTTCGGCGAGCAGGCGAAACGCATCGGCCTGTTCGACCTGCAGCTCTCGCATCCGAAATCCAAGCGCCCCTATCACGCCGAGCTGTGCGCCAAAGAGCATCAGCCCGCGGCGCGTGGTGCGACCCTGGAGGGTGTGCTCCGGCTGTTTCACAGTGTCCCTCCGAGGCGAACGGAGGACGGGGTCTGCGGCGCACGCACCCTCAGGAGATAGGCGAGGAGAAACACAATGATCGGGTAGACCGCCACAGTGACGGCCCAGAGCTCGACCAGCGTCGGCACGGTCGGATGTGGCGCCAATGCAAGCTTGAGAACCAGGAGAAACAAGACGAGCGCGCCAGCAAGGGTCGCCGCGACCATGACCCATTCCACAAAAAACGGTCGATCCTGCTGGCCGGAGGCTTGCAGCCTCAGAAACTCGGTCGTGAACAGAATGATCAGTGTCCAAAGGCCCGGAGGGCGCCCAAGTAGGAAGTCTGCCAACAAAAAAACAGGAAGAATGAGAAAGATGGGCACCGTGTCCGGTCGTCGCTGGACCCATGCGACGGTGAGTGCAAAGAGCAGGTCCGGGGTCAGCGGTGCCGCCGGCGAGAGGCCGAGCGGGAGGAGCGGGACCCCGATCATGAGCGTCGCCGCGCACAGATAGAGGCACGCCATGAAGGCCGCCGGCGCACCGCTCGGGATCACTCTGCGCGCCCCGCGGTCTCCAGGTTTCGCGGCGGCGAGATCAGGGCGCCGGGGCCTTCGATCCGTTCGCCGGGGGCGCGGCGCAGCACCCGCACAAAGTCGATGCGCCGGTAGTCCGCGGCGAGCCGCACGCGCAGCCGCCCATCCGGTCCGGCGGCCACTGTCCCCACCAAAATGTCGGCCGGGAAAAGGCCGCCATCGCCCGAGGTCACCACACGGTCACCCGGTCGGAGGGTCTGGGGGTTCTCCAGAAACTCCAAGAGCGGAGCGTTCGTGTTGTCGCCCGTCACCAGCGCTCTCTGACCCGAAGGCTGCAAAAGTGCAGGAACACGGCTGTGCACGTCGGTCAGAAGGATCACTCGGCTCGTGCGTTCCCCGACACCTGACACGCGCCCAACGAGGCCAAGACCGTCGACGGTGGCTGAGCCGTCTTGGACACCGTCGATCAGGCCCACATTCAGCAGACCAGACTGTCGAAAGGGGGAGCCTGCGTCCGCGATCACCTCACCGGTGATAAAGCCGACACGCGGCGAGAGGCGCACATTGTTGAGTGCTCGCAGCCTCGCATTTTTCTCCTCAAGCTGGAGCGCCGCCTCACGCCACCCCTTCATGCGCTGCAGCTCCTCACGCAGCTCGCGGTTTTCCTCGTAGAGCTCGTCCAGCGTTTGCAGGTCCTGGAGGCGCCGTGAGATCACAGTGACGGAGTCGAGCGGCCACGCGATGTTCGGCACGACCCGGTCGATCAGCGTCATTCGCAGGGCTTCGACCCTTGGGTTGTCGATCCGCCACAGCACAAAAACGGCGATGAGGACGGTCGAGGCCCCCACCAGAAGAATGCGCCGCACAGTGCGCCACATCCGGATGGTCTGTCCGTCGGCGATCCCCATCGAAGCTGGATCCTAGCAGATCATGTGCCGAAGTCGATTACATGCAACAACATACGCTCATACTCAAGGCTCTTACCGGTGCCGAGCGCAACACAATTCAACGTCTCATCCGCAACGCTGATCGCAAGCCCGGTCTGTTCGCGGAGCGCCAAGTCCAGATCGCCGAGGAGGGCGCCGCCTCCGGTCAGCATCACACCGCGGTCGACGATATCAGCGGCGAGATCGGGCGGGGTCGATTCGAGCGCTGTCATCACGGCTTCGCAAATCTGCTGCACCGGTTCCGCCAAGGCTTCGGCCACTTGCGCCTGTGTGACCTCGGTTTCCTTCGGAACACCGTTCAAGAGGTCGCGGCCGCGGATCTCCATCGACTGGCCGCGTCCGTCGTCGGGCATTCGGGCGGTGCCGATCGACGTCTTGATGCGTTCGGCCGTCGCGTCCCCGACCAGCAGGTTGTGCTGCCGCCGGAGGTACGAGATGATCGCTTCATCCATCCGGTCGCCGCCGACACGCACCGATCGCGCGTAGACGATGTCGCCCAGAGACAAGACTGCAACTTCGGTTGTGCCGCCGCCGATGTCGACGACCATGCTGCCGGTCGGGTCGGTGATCGGCATGCCGGCCCCGATGGCAGCCGCGATCGGTTCCGCCAACAGCCCCACTTTTCCGGCGCCCGCCTGGCGAACCGATTCGCGGATCGCGCGTTTTTCGACCGGGGTTGCGCCGTGGGGGACGCAGACGATCACTTTGGGCTTTGGCCAATTGCCCGCTTTGCGCGTTTTGCGGATGAAATGCTTGATCATTTCCTCGGCGACGCCGAAATCCGCGATCACACCGTCTCGCATCGGCCGGATCGCCTCGATCGAGCCTGGTGTGCGTCCCAACATGAGCTTGGCGTCCTCACCGACCGCGAGGACTTCTTTCTTTCCGTTCTTTGTCTGATAGGCGACGACCGATGGCTCATTCAAAATGATGCCCTTGCCTTTGACATAGACAAGTGTGTTGGCCGTCCCGAGGTCGATCGCCATGTCGGCTGCGAGCACACTTGCGATTGCTTGGAACATTTGCCGTCGCCCCGCTTCCCGTCAGCACCCCAGTGGCTCTAGCCGTGTATAGGCCCCGGGTCATTGGCCGTAAAGGGCCGTAAATCGGCGGAACTGGCAGAAACGCAGGGTGAAAGTCTTGGATAGGATCTGTGAGCTCAAGAAATGCCGGCCATTGATGGCCCAGGGGGAGGCGTGTGGGTCTTGAATTCCGTGTCCGGCGTGCATTCGGCTGCTTGACCCACCGGCCTTGGATGACTAAACAGCACGCCTAGGCCGCCGTCAGGTTGGCCTGATGCGCGGTTGTAGCTCAGTCGGTTAGAGTGCCGGCCTGTCACGCCGGAGGTCGCGGGTTCGAGCCCCGTCAACCGCGCCATCACCACATCCGAAATCAGGTTGGGATCTCCGCGCGAACAAGGTATCCCTCCCGCATGGGAGATTATATG
Organism: Pseudomonadota bacterium; assembly: GCA_038749815.1. Classification (GTDB taxonomy): domain Bacteria; phylum Pseudomonadota; class Alphaproteobacteria; order Rhodobacterales; family Rhodobacteraceae; genus Algicella. The sequence continues at coordinate 7,794 of JBCDHQ010000015.1, forward strand.
TCCAGCGCCCCCCCACCGGCCGGTTGGGATGGGGACTATTCGGACGCCGCATCCACGTTCGGCGACCGCATCACAGTTGCGAGACAAGCGCGCAACATGACCCAAGCTCAGCTCGCGCGGCGGCTCGGCATCCGCATCGAGACGCTCTCCAATTGGGAGCACGACCGATCAGAGCCTCGAGCAAACAAGCTGCAGATGCTGGCGGGTCTGCTGAATGTTTCGATCATTTGGCTGATGAGCGGTGAGGGGGACGCACCCGCGCTTGATCCGACACCCTCAACGAGCGGTGCCGAAACGGTCGAGGCCATTGTCTCGGAACTCCGCGACCTGCGTCTTCGACATGCCGACATCGGTCAGCGGCTCGGACGTTTGGAAAAGCGCCTCCGCGCGCTCGACAACTCATGAAGGAGGAGGCGCCGGACGTTCGACTGAAGCGCCTGCGCTTGCGCAGCTGGCGGCGCGGCATCAGGGAGATGGATCTTTTGCTCGGCGCCTTCGCGGACGCCGAGCTCCCGGGGATGTCGGTGAGCGAACTCGACGCCTATGAGGCCTTCATGGCCGAGGACGACCAGTCCCTGTTCGCGTGGATCAGCGGGAGGGAGCGAGGGCCTGATATCCATGCGGCGATGCTCAGTCGCATCCAGGCCTTCCACGCGCGATAAAATCGGAATTATTTTATGCTCTTTAACGCATTGTTACGGATTTCCCTGCAAGCCTCGGATCGGAGCATTTGAGGAGCATCCAAATGAACCGTCCGCTCGAGCGCCCCGACCTCGCCGTCGCCGAGGGCAGCCCTGAGTTTCTTGGGGGATATCTCGACACGCTCGCCTTGGTCGAGCGTCTGCATCGCCTGTTGCTTGATGTGATCAAGGATGAGTTCGAGCGTCTGGGAATGCTCGACATCAACGCCGTGCAGGCGCTCCTTCTGTTCAATGTGGGCGACAATGAAGTCACCGCCGGTGAGTTGAAGACCCGGGGCTACTACCAGGGCTCTAACGTCTCGTACAATCTGAAGAAATTGGTCGAGGCGGGCTACATGCACCACCAAAAGTGCACGATTGACCGTCGTGCGGTTCGGGTGCGTCTCACTGAAAAGGGGCGCAATGTCTGTGATATCGTGACGACGCTCTTTGAGCGGCACGCCTCGCGCATTGATGAGCGCAATCTGCTCGGAGACAAGAGCCTCGGCGAGATCAATCACGCCCTCCGCCTTCTTGAGCGCTTCTGGACCGACCAGATCAGATACATCTACTGACCCGAGCGGGGATGCCTGATCCACGCTGCCAATAGGCAGCGCGCGTTCGACTGGATCAACACCCTACGTCAGCACCGGCTTTGGGCGTGCGGTATGCAAAGCCCCTCGCCCTCCCCGGGCAAAGTCGCTATGGACGCTCCAAGTTTGATGGAGCTGCCGGATGCTCGACCGCCTTTCGCCGCCTGACCGGGCCAAATTGGCCGCCGCCTACCATGCTCTGCAGTTTGTCGAGGATGGCATGCAGGTCGGGCTCGGCACAGGGTCGACGGCGAGATGGCTGGTGCGCCTCCTCGAGGCGGAGCGTCACCTCTTTGGACTGTCGGTCGAAGGCGTGCCGACATCGAGCGAGACCGAGGCCCTCGCCACCACGCTCGGTCTCAAAGTGATCGGCCTCGACAGCGCCAGTTGGCTCGACTTGACGATTGACGGCGCCGATGAGGTGGACGCTGAGCTGAACCTGATCAAAGGGGCGGGTGGCGCGCTTTTGCAGGAAAAGATCGTGGCCGTCGCGTCGGACCGTCTGATCGTGATCGCGGACGACACGAAGGTTGTGCCGGGCCTCGGCGCTGCCCCGCTGCCGGTGGAAGTCGTGCGCTTTGGGGCGGACGTGACCCGCGGGATCATCGAGGATCTGCTCTCCGAGCAGACGGTCGCGCGGCGGGAGACGCGGTGGCGCGAGCGTGCCGGTGCCCGGCTTGTGACCGACGAGGGGCACTACTTGCTCGATCTCGAACTCGACGCGATCGGGGATGCCCACGCTCTGTCAGACGAGCTCCTCGCGGTGCCCGGGGTCGTTGAGACCGGTCTCTTTCTCGACTGCACCGACACGGTTGTGATCGGCGCGCCATCGGGCGAGGCTCGGTTCCTCTTCGCCGATGACGATCCGCGCTCCGGTGATGTGGAGGATCAGGCCCGGTTCGATGCACTCCTCACGCGCATGATTGAAGTGGGAGACGGGGAATGAGCGCGTTCGATTATGACCTCTTCGTGATCGGCGGGGGCTCCGGCGGCGTGCGGGCCGCACGCTGGGCGGCGATGGCTGGCGCCAAGGTCGGGCTCTGCGAGGAGTATCGCTACGGCGGCACCTGTGTGATCCGAGGCTGCGTTCCCAAAAAGCTGATGGTCTTTGCGTCGAGCTTCTCAGAGGCCGCCGAAGACGCCGAGGGCTTTGGCTGGACGATGAGCGCACGCGCATTCGACTGGCCCAAGTTCATCGCAAAGAAAGACGCGGAAATCGACCGGCTCGAGGGGATCTACGCCCGCAACCTCGAGAAAACCGGTGTCGTGATTGAGAAGGCCCGCGGCGTCCTCGCCGACCCCCACACGGTCGAGCTCTCATCGGGACAGAGGGTTACGGCCAAGCATATCCTGATCGCGACCGGCGGCGCTCCGTTTTGTCCAGAGTTGCCGGGGATCGAGCATGCGATCACATCAAACGAGATCTTCCACCTCGAGACCCTGCCCGAGCGCATCCTGATCGTCGGCGGCGGCTATATAGCGTGCGAGTTCGCGTGCATCATGAACGGCCTTGGCAGCAAGGTGATGCAGTTCTACCGCGGCGCACAAATCCTGCGCGGCTTCGACGATGAGGTGCGCGGCCACATCGCGGAAGAAATGCGCAAGAAGTCCGTCGATCTGCATGTCGGCCGCGACGCCGTGTCGATCGAAAAGACCAACTCGGGGCTCGTCGTCAAATGCAGCGACGGGACGTATTCGGAACACGATGTGGTCCTCTACGCGACCGGGCGGCGGCCGAACTCGGGCGGTCTTGGCCTCGAGGAGATTGGCGTGCGGCTGAAGCGAGGCGGCGCCATTGAAGTCGACCGGTTCTCGCAAACGAGTGTCCCCTCGATCTACGCGATCGGCGATGTCACGGACCGCGTGAACCTCACGCCCGTGGCGATCCGCGAGGGCATGGCGTTCGCTGAGACGGTGTTCAAGTCCAACCCGACACCGGTCGATCATGCGCTGATCCCAACGGCCGTTTTCACCCAGCCCGAGATCGGGACAGTCGGTCTGACGGAAGAGGAGGCGCGGGACGAGACGGACATCGTCGTCTACCGCGAAACGTTTCGTCCGATGTTCCATGCCTTCGCCGACCGGGATCAGCGGATGTTGATGAAGCTGATCGTCGAGCGGGCGACGGACAAGGTGCTCGGCGTCCACATTGTCGGCCCCGCAGCGGCCGAGATGATCCAGATGGTTGGGATCGCCGTGAAGATGGGGGCAACGAAGGCTGACTTCGACCGCACCGTGGCGGTGCACCCGACAGCGGCCGAAGAGCTCGTCACAATGCGAGACGCAGTGCCGGGCTGACTTGAATTTCGGGCTGCGGCCAACACGTAAGCGGACAACACCAAGACGAAAGCCGAAAGGGATCAGGGCGACATGCCAAATTCGAACAACTCCGGAGGTCCTTGGGGCGGAGGCGGCGGCGGTGATCGCGGCGGCAATGGCGGCGGACGCGGACCCTGGGGCAGCGACAACCGTCCTGGCGGCGGGGGCGGCGGGCGCGGACCCGGCGGGCCTGGCGGACCGGGCAATCAAGGCCCGGACATTGATGAGCTGATCCGTCGCGGCATTCATGTCGTCACCGGCGGCCGTGGCGGCCCCGGACGCGGCGGTCCGCCCACCAACCTGCTCCGCCTCGGCGGCATCGCCGCGCTCGTTGTCCTCTTCCTGGTCTGGCTCGTGAATTCGGTCTACACAGTCCGGCCTGAGCAGCTCTCGGTCGAGCTCTTCCTTGGCGAGTTTTCGGCCATCGGTCAGCCGGGCCTCAATTTCGCGCCCTGGCCGCTCGTCACGCATGAGACGTTGAACGTGACCAGCGAAAACCCAGTGCGGATTGGCACCAACGGCCGCGGGGATGACGGGCTGATGCTCACCGGGGACGAGAACATCGTCGACATCGACTTCGAGGTGGTCTGGAACATCTCGGACCCAGCGCTTTACCTCTTCAATCTGGCCGAGCCCGAGGCCACCATCGATGCGGTGGCGGAGGCTGCAATGCGCGAGGTGATCTCACGCTCCGAGCTTGCGCCGGTTCTGAACCGAGATCGTGGTGTGATCGCCGAGGAGGTGCAGTCCCTGATCCAGGCGACGCTCGATGGCTACGATTCCGGTGTGAACATCGTGCGTCTCAACTTCGACCGCGCCGATCCGCCGCGCGAGGTGATCGACGCGTTCCGAGATGTCCAAGCCGCCGAGCAGGAGCGTGACCGGTTCGAGAACGAGGCCGACGCCTATGCAAACCGCACCCTCGCGGATGCCCGCGGACGCGCGGCGGAGCTCCTGCAGCGCGCCGAGGGGTATCGCGCCCAGGTCGTCAACAGAGCGGAAGGTGAAGCCTCTCGGTTTGTGTCGGTCTACGAGGAGTATGCCAAAGCCTCCGAGGTCACGCGCAAGCGCCTCTATCTCGAGACGATGGAGCGCGTGTTCGCAAACGTCGACAAGATCATCATCGACGACAATGTGGGCGGAGGCGCCGGCGGTGGACAGGGCGTCGTGCCGTACCTCCCGCTCAATGAACTCCGCCGTCCGGCGGATGCCGCCAGCACTCAAGGGGTGAGCCAATGACCCGCGCCTACATCGCGCTCGGCGCGCTGATTGCGATCCTGATTGTCGCGCTGATGTCGATCTACATCGTCGACGAGCGGCAAAAGGCGCTCGTGCTTCAGTTCGGTCAGATCCGGACGGTGAAGGAAGATCCAGGTCTCTCGTTCAAGATCCCGTTTCTGCAAAACGTCGTCTACTACGACGACCGGATCCAGTCGCTCGACACGGCGCCGCAGGAGGTCACCCCCCTCGACGACCGCCGTCTGGTTGTGGATGCCTTCGCGCGCTGGCGGATCTCGGACGTGGTCCAGTTTCGCCAGGCCGTCGGGGCCGGCGGCATTGCGCGCGCCGAAAACAGGCTTGAGACCATCCTGACTTCGCAGATCCGTGAGGTTCTCGGGTCGGTGACGTCAAACTCGATCCTGTCGGCGGATCGTGTTGGACTGATGAACCGGATCCGCGACGGGGCGATCACGCGGGCGCGGGCGCTCGGGGTCCAGGTGATCGACGTGCGGATCAAGCGCACGGAGCTTCCGAACCAGAACCTCGAGGCGACGTTCCAGCGCATGACGGCCGAGCGTGCACGAGAGGCCGCCGATGAGAGGGCACGTGGTCAGGAGGCCGCGCAAAGGGTCCGGGCGCAGGCCGACAGGACGGCGACAGAGCTGGTCTCGGAGGCTGAGCGCGACTCAGAGATCATCCGCGGTGAAGCTGATGCGCAGCGCAATGCAATTTTCGCGGAGGCCTTTGGGCGGGATCCGGAGTTCTTCGCGTTCTACCGCTCGCTCCGGGCCTATGAGGAATCGCTCCAGGGCGGAAACTCCAGCCTCGTGATCACGCCGAACAGCGAGTTCTTCGACTATCTCAAATCCGACGAGCTGCCGGTCGCCAATTGAGCATCGCCCGGCCCATCCCCGTTGTGACTTGCCGAGGGATGGGCCGGCGCGTACCATTTTAATCAAGCGGTGCTTGCCGTCCGTTTTCCGTCCCCCACCTAGATTGGGTGGACATATGATCCGTTCCAAGGAGTCCGACATCGTGACAGACGCCCGCGCCATCGTCAGATCAAAAGAGCCCGCGCCCTTCCTGGCATCTCTCACCTGGCTGAGCGTGCTCTTTGTCTGGTTGGCCCTTGCGGTGCCCTCGGTTGGTCGAACCGCTCCGGAGAGCTTCGCCGACCTCGCGGAAAGGCTGTCCCCGTCGGTCGTGAACATCACGACAACGACGACGGTGACAACGGCCAGCGGACCACGCCCGATGGTGCCCGAAGGCTCTCCGCTTGAGGATTTCTTCGACGACTTTCTGAACCGTCGTGGTCCGGATCAACGCGAGCGTCGGGGATCCGCACTCGGCTCGGGCTTTGTGATCTCCGCCGACGGCTACATCGTGACGAACAACCACGTCATTGAAGAAGCGGACGAAATCACGATCGAGTTCTTCGCGGGCGCAGGTGAGCTCCCCGCAGAAGTCGTGGGCACGGACCCACGAACGGACATCGCCCTTTTAAAGGTGGAGCCGCTGGAGCCGCTTCCCTTCGTTGCGTTCGGCGACAGCGATCTGATGCGGGTCGGCGATTGGGTGATGGCGATCGGCAACCCGCTTGGCCAAGGGTTTTCGGTGTCGGCAGGCATCGTGTCGGCTCGAAACCGCGCCCTTCAGGGGGCCTATGACGATTTCATTCAAACCGATGCCGCGATCAACCGCGGGAACTCCGGCGGTCCCCTCTTCAACATGGATGGCGATGTGATCGGGGTGAACACAGCCATCTTGTCGCCGAATGGCGGCTCCATCGGGATCGGCTTCTCGATGTCGTCGAATGTTGTGGTGGGGGTTGTCGATCAGCTCCGCCAGTTCGGCGAAACCCGGCGCGGATGGCTTGGAGTGTCGATCCAGAACATCTCGCCCGATGTGGCTGAGGCCCTCGGCTTGACCTCCGAAGATGGGGCGCTGGTGACGGACGTGCCCGATGGGCCCGCCAAAGACGCCGGGATCCTCGCGGGCGATGTCATCCTCAATTTCGACGGTCGAGACGTCGAGGACACGCGCGCGCTGGTCCGAATGGTGGGCGAGACGGAGGTCGGGAAGACCGTGCGTGTGGTGGTGTTTCGAGAGGACGGCACGGAAACCGTGCGCGTCACGCTCGGTCGCCGGGAGCAGGCCGAAGCGGCCGCGGCCCCTGACGACGGCGGTCCGGGGGGAGCGCCCCCACCGAGTGAGGAGGTCATCCTCGGGATGACCCTAGCACCGATCACGGACGCATTCCGTCAGCAGCACGGGATCGATGACGGGGAGGTCGGCGTCGCCGTCACGGCCGTCGACGAGCAGAGCGAGGCCTTCGACAAGGGGCTCCGTGCGGGGGATGTCATCGGCGAGATCGGCCAGACATCGGTGCGCACACCGCAGGACGTGGTTGACGGGTTCGAACAGGCGAGCGAGGCCGGTCGAAAGTCGGTCCTGCTGCTCATTCGGAAGGATGGACAGCCGCAATTCGTGGCGCTGTCGCCTCAGTAGGCCGTCAAAAGAGGAACATGTCGGCCGCAATCTGATCGGGCGCCAGGCCGGCCAAAAGGACGCCGCTGTGCCCGGCGTCCCAGCTGATCAATGTGCCCTCCGCGTGGTCGCTGATCTCGAGATCGTCATAGCCGACAGATCCGCGGAGCCGGATCAGATCCTCTTCCGGCGCGAAGTCGGTCACAGTGTCCACTCCGTTCTGTGTCTCGGCAAAGACAAAAACGTCGCGCGCCTCGGCGCCCGTCAGCTCATCGTCGCCGCGACCGCCGATCAGCCTGTCGCGGCCCGCGCCACCATTGAGGACGTCCGCTCCAGAGTGACCGTAGAGCGCATCGTTTCCGCCCCCGCCGAGCAGGACGTCGTCGCCGCCATCACCCAGCAGGCGGTCATGACCCACCAGGGAGCTGAGATGGTCATCCCCTGCGCCGCCTGAGGCGATGCTGCGCTCGGAAAAAAGGCCAAGCGCGATGGTGTCATGACCCGCCTGGCCCCAAATCTCGTTGCGCCCCCCCTCGTCCGCCAGACTGTCATCTCCAGTGCCGCCATAGATGATGTCATCGGCCAGAGTGCCGTCGATGCTGTCATCGCCGCCCCTCGCAAAGATCGTCACCGGGCCGCGGATCGGCAACACGGGGGTCGAAAGGGCAAACACGTCGATCCCCGCCCCCCCTTCGACCAAAAGCCCGTCAGCCCTGAGGACGGCCTCAATCTCGTCGGCCGCCGTGCCCTCCCACGGCGCTCCGGCACCCGCGCGGATCACGTCGACCGAGATTGGTCCGCCGAAGGACAGGCGGCCTATCTCAACCTCCTCTCCCGCGTCGATGCGGGAGAACACCAGACCCTCGACGGTGAGCATCGCCCGCGTGCTGTCGGGCGCCGGAGCCTCGTCGAACGTGGCCTCGAGGCGCACGCTCCAGCCGCCATAGTCCGCGCTCTCCGCGGATTGCCACAGGCCGCTGACCGGATCCTGCACAAAGGCGCCATCAATGTTGACGGGGCTGCGGAGGACGACGTTCGGCGCAAGGGGCGTTCCCAGCGGCGACACATTGTGAAAGCCAGCGTCGGTCGCGGTCAGTGTCAACATCTGCGTGCCCCCAATCCCTGCTCGCCACGGGTGATGTGGCGGGCAAACTCCCACGCAACTGTCTAAAACTCAAAACATCCCTTCACCGACGGTTAATCTCACAGTTTAGCGATCTCTGCGGCCGGACCGGGGGGCGCCCGCGTCATACGTGTTGACAGGCTGGCCCATGTCTTGCGTGTTGCCGAGCCGGTCCAGGAGATGCGACAGATCCTCGATCCTCCGCGCGATGACATGGACCACCGCGCCATCCCTTTGCAGGGGCCCTGTCACACGAAGGAGGCGCCCCGCGACCACGGCGCGACGGTACGTTTCGTAGACCTTTGCCCAGACAACCACGTTGACGACACCGGTCTCGTCCTCGAGCGTGATGAAGATGACGCCCTTGGCGGTTCCGGGCCGCTGACGCACTAACACAAGCCCCGCAACCGTGATCACGGCGCCCTCCGGCGGTCGGTCGAGGAGACGCGCTGGAAGCGCGGCGGGCGGTCTCGGCCAGTCCAGGTCACGGGGCATGTGAACAGAGTATGAACATACCCGCGCTGTCGCAAGGGCTGCGGCGTCGGTCGGGCTTGCAAATTGGCGTGCCGTCCTCGACAGTCCGGGCAAATTCTGCGGACCAAAAAGGACACATAGATGGCCAAGATCACCTATATCGAGCACGGCGGGAAAGAGCACGTCGTCGAGGTTAAGACCGGCCTGACAGTGATGGAGGGCGCGCGGGACAATCAGATTCCGGGCATTGAAGCCGATTGCGGCGGCGCGTGCGCATGCTCCACCTGCCATGTCTATGTCGACGCCGATTGGGTGGACAAACTGCCCAAGAAGGACGCGATGGAGGAGGATATGCTCGACTTCGCCTGGCAGCCAGATCCGGTCCGCTCGAGCCTCACCTGTCAGCTGAAGATCACCGACGCGCTCGACGGATTGATCGTCCAGATGCCCGAAAAACAGGTGTGAGCGTCAGCGGCGCCCCAGGACACAGGCGCCGATGTCGCGCCGGCTCTGACCGCCCTCGAGCGTGATCCTGTCGAGGGCGGTGTAGGCCAGATCGCGTGCCTCGCTGAGGCTTCCGCCGCGCGCGGCCGCCGCGAGCACCCGCCCACCTGCCGAGACGAGGGAGCCGTCTCGGAGGGCCGTTCCGGCGTGGAAGATCTCGGTTCGCGGGGCCAGCGGCTCGAGGCCCTCGAGCAGATCGCCTGTCCTCGGGCTGCCCGGATAGCCTGCTGCGGCCAGCACAACGGCCATCGCGTGATCCTCCGCCCAAACCGGGCCGCGGCCGGCGAGGGAGGCCGTTGCGGCGGCGTGAAAGAGGTCGAGCGCTTGGGCCCCGAGGCGCAGCATCAGCGCCTGTGTCTCGGGATCGCCGAGCCTGACATTGAACTCCACAACGGAAGGGGCGCCGTCGTCGATCATCAGGCCGACGAAGAGAACGCCCTGATAGGGCATGCCCCGTCGCGCAAGCTCAGCAAGGGTCGGGTGAACGATCTCGGCCATCACGGCTGCCGCAACCTCCGCCGTGACCACGGGCGCGGGCGTGTAGGCCCCCATGCCGCCGGTGTTCGGACCGACATCGCCGTCGCCGAGGCGCTTGTGATCCTGCGCGGAGCCGAGCGGAACCGCCGTCTCGCCATCCGTGAGGACAAAAAACGAGGCCTCTTCGCCGGTCAGGACCGCTTCGATCAACGCTTCGGCCCGTCCATGCATGCCGGCAAAGATCGCCTCGACCGCAGCGTGTGCACTCTCAAGATCCTGGGCAACCGTGACCCCCTTGCCAGCGGCGAGCCCGTCGGCCTTCACCACGATCGGTGCGCCCTGGGCCGCAACATGCGCGTGCGCTTCTGCCACATCGCGGGCGTGGAAGGACGGCGCCGTCGGCACACCGGCGGCAGCGCAAATCTCTTTGGCGAAGGCCTTTGAGGCCTCAAGCTGCGCGGCCTCCCGGCTCGGGCCGAGGGTTGGGACGCCGACGGCCCGAAGCGCGTCGGCAATCCCGGCCACGAGGGGCGCCTCGGGCCCCACGATCGCGAGGTCGATCCGGTGGGCCTGCGCCGCCTCTGTCACGGCATCCACGTCCGTCGGATCGCCGGCGAGGCATGTCCCAAGCTCCGCGATCCCCGGATTGCCCGGCAGGGCGAAGACCCGGTCGCATTTTGGGTTCTGAGAGACCGCCCAGGCCAGCGCATGCTCGCGCCCGCCGCCGCCGATGATCAAAATGTTCATATCCGTCCTCTGCGCGGCACCGCCGCCAAAGGCAAGACGGTTTCGCTGTCCTGGCGCGACTGCTAGGTCTGGGGTCGGGTCACGGGGGATGGCATGGAGCTCTTTGACGAGGTCAGCAACGCACCGGAATTCACGGTCTCGGAGCTGTCTGGCGCGGTCAAACGCACGGTGGAAGGCGCGTTTCAGCACGTGCGCGTGCGCGGTGAGGTCGGGCGTGTGTCACGGCCGCGCTCGGGACATGTCTACCTTGATCTGAAGGATGACCGGGCGGTGCTTGCCTCGGTGATCTGGAAGGGCGCCGCTGCGCGCCTCGAGGTCCAGCCCGAGGAGGGGATGGAGGTCATCGCCACCGGCCGCCTGACCACATTTCCAGGGCAGAGCCGGTATCAAATCGTGATCGAGGCGCTGGCGCCCGCAGGCCTTGGCGCACTGATGGCGATGCTGGAGCGTCGCAAGGCTGCGCTGGCGGCGGAAGGGCTCTTCGCGGCGGAGCGCAAGCGCGCGCTCCCCTACATTCCGGAGACCATCGGGGTCGTAACGTCGCCGTCGGGCGCCGTGATCCGGGACATTCTGCACCGCCTTCACGATCGCTTTCCGAGGCCGGTCCTGCTGTGGCCCGTGCCGGTCCAGGGACAGGGCTCGGCCGAGAAAGTGGCGGCCGCGATTGCCGGGTTCGGGTCCTTGCCACCTGGCGGGGCGGTTCCGCGCCCGGATGTTCTGATCGTGGCGCGCGGGGGCGGGTCGGTGGAGGATCTCTGGGGCTTCAACGAGGAAGTGGTTGTGCGCGCGGTCGCGGCCTGTCCGATCCCGGTGATCTCAGCCGTCGGACATGAGACGGACACGACACTGATCGACCTTGTTGCGGATCGGCGCGCGCCCACGCCGAGTGCCGCGGCAGAGATGGCGGTCCCCGTGAGAGCGGAGCTTCTGGCGGCGCTCGCGGCCCTCGAGGCGCGGCGGGTGCGCGGAATGGTCACCCGCCACGCGGCATCGGCGCAACGATTGCGCGACGTGGCGCGGGCGTTGCCGCGCCCGGCAGCGCTGCTCTCCGAGCGCGCGCAGCGTTTCGACGGCGTTGCCCCGCGCCTTGTCCGGGCGCTCGCGGCTGTGGCGGCAACGAGGCGTCTGCGCCTGGCGTCCGGCCCTGGTGGCCGGTTCGCGCCGGGATTGTTTCTAGCTGCGGCGGCGCAGCGTCGTGAGGCCGTCTCTGCACGGGCCGCGCGGCTTACTCGGGGCGCGGGGCGCGGGATTGAGCGGGCCGGTGACCGGGTGGCGGGGTTGCGCCTGCCGGTCTCGTCACTCCTCGCCCGCCGTGACGAGGCGGAGCGTGCCCTCCGTGCTCTCACGGCGCGTCTTCGGGCGGCAGGGCCCGCGCGTTTGTTGGCGTCTCGAACGGCGTTGCAGTCGCTCGATCGGGTGCACGAGACGCTCGGCTATCGTCAGACGCTTGCCCGCGGGTTTGCGGTTGTGCGCGACGGCCACGGCCGGATCCTGGCCGATCGCGCGGAGGCCGGATCGGCCGCAACGCTCGAGATTGAGTTTCGGGACGGTCGCCTCGTCACTGGTGGGCGCAAGCGGGGCCGCGCGACAGTTGACGATGACGGTCAGGGATCGCTGTTCTGAGGTCTCTGGTCGCTCGATCAGACGCCGAGATCGGGGGCAGGGCAGGAGAGCGGCTCGTCGATGATCTCGCGGAGGCGGATCTCGCTGGCGTCGCGGGGGAGTGTCCCGGCAACGCGCGCAAAATAGTCGCCGTCCCGGCGCTCAAAGACCCAGCAGATCGGGTCGGGTTGGCGGTCGTAGACGAAGCAGATCGCATCGCCCGCCGGAAACCAGGAGCCTTCGGCGCAATCGCCTGTCGCATCTTGCCAGAGGCTGTATCGGTTCGGCCCGTATTGCTCTGCCCCGTAAAACGTCCCGCCCTTGTCGAAGGTGAGCGTGCGTCCCTCGCTCAACGCTTCGAACTCCGCCGGAGGGATGATCTCGGCGGCAGCCGCGGTTGCAAGCAGTGCGAAGAGGGGGGCGGCGAACCTTATCATGGGACGATCCGGAACAGGAGGCGCTCGGGCGCGCGGCAGAGCCCGTCCATGCCGACCTGGAGGGTCAGCGTGATCAGAGAGCCCCGAGCCTTGATAGGGACATCGACACTTCGGGTGGGGTAGGCGATGGCGCTCGGGTCGAACTCCGCACCGTCGATGGCAACCGGCGGATGCGTTGCGTCGGGCGGGCTCTCGATGCGCCAGTCGGATTTGGTCCTGATGCGGACGTGGAGCCCATGAGGGCGGCGGATCAGGGTCACAGTCCAGGCATCGGTGGCGCGACGGAACCCGCTCTCGCCCTCGTCAAGGGTGCGCGCGGCCGTGAGCGCTGTGAGGCGCACGACCGGCAGTTGGTTGATCCGTCCCGAAAGGGCCTCCCGGACTGCACGTGCGCGCGCGCGTCGGTTCGGATCGGGCAGCCGCCGGTCGAGGCGCGCGAGCAACTCCAGCGCCGAGCTTTCGCCTGAGGGTTGAGCGCCGTCCTCCGTATCGCGAACCGGACCGAGCGGCGCGCCATCGCGGAGGAGCGCAAGCCGTCCCCCTTCGGTCTCGAACCGGGCGAGGAGGTCGTCCGCCCGCGCCTCGGCGATGTCCAGGTATCCAGGCTCTGCGGCGTCTGACAGCGCGAGAGCGGCGAGGCCCGTCCAGGCATAGTCCGTCAGGTTGCCCGCCTCGAGCGCGCGTCCCCCGGCGTGCATGAGCGAGAGACCACCGTCCGATGCGAGCCGCGCGTCGACCGAATCAAATGCGCGCGCCGCCAGCGTCACCCAGTCCTGCCGCTCAAAGGCCTGACCGGCATCGGCGAGGGCGCGGATCATCTGGCCGTTCCATCCGGCAATGATCTTGTCGTCGCGGATCGGGCGCGGGCGGAGATCGTGCGCCATGCGGAGCCGCTTGAGGAGGGGATCAAGCGCGCAGTCGACGGGCGCAGCCGTTGTCCGATGTGGCACCGCACCCGCCTCGAGCGACGGCGGTGTGTCGAGGCCGAATGGGCCAAGCGCGCTGCGGGCCGTCTCTGCCGTCCAGCAATAGAAATCGCCTTCCGCGCGCTCACCTGTGGCGTTGAGGCTGTCGACGTCCTCAGCCGTGAAAAAGGCCCCATCGGGCGCGGTCATGTCGCGAGCGACGCAGGCGACCAGCCGCTCGGCTGCGCGCTGGAACGGGGGGTGGCCGGTGATCTCCCATGCCTCCGTGAGGCAGGCGAGCATTTGGGCCTGAGTGGAGAGCATCTTTTCGAGATGCGGCGTGCGCAAGGTCGCGTCGACGGTGTAGCGGTGGAACCCGCCCCCGATCTGGTCGTGGAGGCCAGCGGCCTCCATCGCCGTGAGGCTCCGCAGGGCAATGTCGAGCGCGCGCGTGTTGCCCGTTCGACGCCAATGGTCGAGGAGGAACAGGAGATGCGTCTCCTGCGGGTACTGCGTGGCGCGGGAAAACCCACCCTCGTCCGCGTTGTGATGCTCCCCCAACTGGAGGAGCGCGGCCTCTGGCGCCGCCTTGAGCGCGGTCTTGGGCGGGCTCGCCGGGCTCACGGATTGAACGGCCCGCGTGAGCTCGCCGGCCACGCGGTCAAGCTCCGCGCGCTTCGGCCCCGACCAGGCGGTTGCAATCGCGTTGAGGAGTGCCAGGAGCTCCGGCAGCCGAAAGTAAGTGCCTGTGTGGAACGGCCGACCGGCGAGCGTCAGAAAGACAGAGGTCGGGCAGCCGGCATGGCGGTGCTGCAGCGTTGTGCCCAGAATGCAGATCTGGTCGATGTCCGGGCGCTGTTCCCGGTCGAGCTTGATCGCGACGAAGCGGGTGTTGAGCGCCTCCGCCACGGCTTCGTTGTCGAAGCACTCCTCCTCCATGACGTGGCACCAATGGCAGGTGGCATAGCCGGCCGAGAGGAAAATCGGGATGTCGCGCCCTGCGGCTTCGGCCAGCGCTGCCGGCCCCCAAGGCCCCCAGTCCACGGGGGTGTGGGCGTGCTGAAGGCGGTAGGGCGCGCCGTCCTCGATCAACCGGTTGACATAGGCAGGTGTTTCGCCGGTCCTGAGATGCGTGCGCGGTGTGTCCCCCTCCGCCATGTCGGCGAGACGCGTGCGGAGCGTGGCCTCCGTCGCGTCGTCGCGCGCCGCACCAGGGGGATGGGGCATCAGCTGATCAAGTCGGAGCCGCAGCCAACCGGCGCATCGGTGATCGCAGATACAGTCTGGACGGTGCCCGACTGAACGCCGTCGACGACCGGGATGATCAAGATATCGGATCCGTCTCGCGCGTGGCGAAAACAGGAATACTCCCGATTTTCCCAGCGAAAGCAGAATGCGCCATCCACATGCTCCCACGTGCCGTCCATGCACGTCCCGTCGGCGAGTTTTATCGACACGAATGGACCGGTCATCGGGTAGCTTTCGAAGGCCCAAACGTTTGGGCCGATGTTGTAGATCACCGTCCGGCCCCGCACGAGGTTGATCCACTCCGCCTTTGGGATGTCAACAAGGGCGTTGTCGTCGCCTGTGGCGAGACGCGCGGGCGTCGCCAGCGCTGCGCTGACGAGTGCGCACACACAGACCAACGTGAGGGATAAGCGGGCAAACATGGCGATCCTCGTCCGTGACGACCGAGCCCCTTGTAAAGGTCCGCCCGGCTTCGTTCAAGCGCGGCGGGGAAGCAGGCTTAAGCCGGCGGGTTCCAGTCAGGTGGCGCCATGTCGAACCCCTCGAACACAAAGGCCGGTGAGACTGTGCAGCCGACCAGCACCCAGGGCGGCGCACCCGGGCGCGCGACCGGTTCGGCCGACTGCCATTGGCCCGCCGGGACCAGCACTTGCGGCGGGGTCAGAAGCGGTGTCGGGCCATAGAGCCCGTGCTCGACCTCGGTCGAACCATCCCAGATCCGAAGCGAGAGCGCGCACCCCGCGTACCAGTGCCACATCTCAGCTGCGTCGACCCGGTGCCAGTGTGAGCGCTGCCCCTCCTCCAGAAGATAGTAGATGGCCGTCCCGGCACCTCGGGGCGTTCCGGGGTCGCGCCATGTCTCGCGGTACCATCCACCCTCCGGATGTGGCGCGAGGCCGAGCGATGAGACGACGTCGGATGCGTTCATGGGCTCAGGATAGGCGGTCCTCGGCGTGCGGTGGAGCGCTAATTGCCGTCGGCGGTGATCGGTTGAGTGATTTCCGCAACTGAAGTGTCGCGGACGGGATGCATGCTTCCGCGCAAGAGTTCATGGGAGAATCGGATGACCCGCACGACCGCCCTTTTCACGTTCCTCCTCTGCGTTGCCGGGCCAGCATCGGCACAAGTTCAGACCATTGGAACTGTGCAGGGCGCTGCCCATCGCTCCCCCGCGGAGAACAGCATCGTGTCGGTTGAGGGCGTCGTGACGCTCCTGACCAACAATGGGTTTTTCATGCAGGATGCGGGCGACGGAGACACCGGGACGTCGGACGGGATCTTCGTCTTCACGAGCCGGGGGGCTGGTGTTTCACCCGATGACCGGGTCCTGGTCGAGGGGCGTGTCGTCGAGTTCCAGCGCGACCCGCGCCACACGCCCCTGACGGAGCTTGCCGAAGTCGATGTGGAGGTGTTGGGCGCAGCAACGCCCCCCGCACCAACAGTGCTTGGCGCTGCGCGCCCGACAGAGGTCATCGATGACGACGCCCTCACGGTCTTCGAACCCACGACCGATGGCCTCGACTTCTACGAAAGCCTCGAAGGGATGCGCGTCGCCGTCGAGGACATGATCGCGCTCGAGCCTGCGAACCGGTTTGGGGAGGTCTGGGGGCTCGCCAATGCCGGTCAGGGTGCCACTGGTTTCGACGGTCGGTCGATCGTGATGTCCGAGACCGACCGCAACCCCGAGCGTGTGCTGGTCGATTTCACGGGGATCGGCCTGCCGGACGGTGTGGAGGCCGGCTCCACGCTCGGCACGGTTGTGGGCGTGATCGACAACAGCTTCGGCAAGTACCGCCTGATCGCGACCGAGCACCACCCGAGCGGCGGGCCAGCCACGCCGCCCCCGCCTGCGGGGGACACCGTGACAGTGGCGGTCTACAACGTCGAAAACCTCGACCCAAAGCGTGAGGATCCGCGGAACCTTGCCGATGGGGGGCGCGCCGATGACGATGTGGGGGACGGCAAGTTCGCGGCGATTGCGGCTCAGATCGTGCGCCGCATGGGCGCGCCCGCAATCCTCGCTCTGCAGGAGGTGCAGGACAATGACGGGGCCGAGGACACCTCCGTCGTCTCGGCCGACGAGACGCTGTCCGTGCTGGCAGATGCAATCGCGGCAGAGGGGGGGCCGATCTATCGCGCCCTCGATCTGCCGCCCGAAGATGACCGCGACGGCGGTCAACCCGGCGGCAACATCCGCGTGGCCTATCTCTACGATCCGAGCCGCGCTGTCCCGGTCGCGGGCGGCGCGCGTCGGATCCTTGACCCCGACGCCCCTCCAGGAAGTGATGGTGCGTTCGCATCGACCCGGAAGCCCGTGCTCGCCGTGTTCCAGACCATCGCGGGGCCGCTGACGCTGATCAACGTGCACCTCTCGTCCCGCGGCGGCAGTGACCCGAGCTTTGGCGCCGTTCAGCCGCCCACCGCCGCCGACGCGGAGAACCGCCGCGCCCAAACGGCGGTGATCGGCGATCTCGTGTTCGACATCCTCGAGGCGGATATCGAAGCCCAGCTCATGGTCCTGGGCGACTTCAACGCGTTCACCTTCGAGGAGGAGTTGACCGACCTCGAGAATGTGCCGGGGCTCGAGAACCTCTGGCGCACACTCCCGGAAACCGACCGGCGGAGCTATGTGTTCGAGGGGCAGGGCCAGACGCTCGACCACGTCCTTGTCTCGCCGCTCCTGGCGGAGAACACCACGCTCGAGGCGTTCCACATCAATGCGGGGCGGCGGGATGCCCCGTCGGATCACGACCCGCTTCTCGTGACCATCGCCGCCGAGACGCCCGAGCCCTTGCCGGAGGTCGTGGTGGACCGCCCCCCCGTGGCCGATACACCCCCTGTCGTATTGGACCCGACGCCGGCCATGACCCCGCCGACGCCGCCCTCGGATCTGGCTGTGACCGCGCTCCGCGACTGGCTGAAGCGGAGCTGGTATGACGGCCGGCACCGCGATCTCGGCTACAAGCAGGCGCGGATCGAGATGTACTCCTTCATCGACGTGGCCGAGGACGGTCGGGTCTTCGGTGTCTACTCAGGCTTCAGCCAGGCTGCCGCACCGGTCAGTTTTCTCAACCCAATCAATGCGGAACACACTCAACCGCAGAGCACGTTCAACCAGCGCCTGCCGATGCGCTCGGACATCCACCACCTGTTCCCCACACACATGACGCCCAACCAGGCGCGCGGGCGCGAGCCCTTTGGTGAGATCCCCGACAGCGCGACGGAGCAGTGGTTCAGCGTCGACAGCGCCGGGCGGCTCTTCGAGGGGACCGAGATCCCGAGCACCGCACGTGCGGTTTATGGCGAGGATCGCGACGGCCTCTTCGAGCCGCCGGAGGCGCAGAAGGGGGACACGGCCCGCGCGCTCTTTTATTTTCACACGATGTATCCCGGCTTGGGCGGCGACCTCAGCGACATGGGCGATCTGGCGACGCTCGGCGCTTGGCACCGTGCCGATCCGCCCGATGCCCGCGAGATCGCGCGCAATGCCAGGGTTGAGACCGTGCAGGGCAACCGCAACCCGTTCGTGGACGTGCCGGAGCTTGCCTGCCGCGTTTTTGCACGCACCTGCCCCTGATCTGCTCACGCGACGGGCAGTGGCGCGACCTCGCAGGCGCGTTCTCTCGCCACGCAACTTGAAAGGATGCGGGCGTGTGCCACGTCGTCCTCGAGGAGGGTCCCCATGCCGCACAGCCTCGCACTGCCGTTTGCCCTTTGTCTTGCCGTGCTGCCTTTGGGCGCATCGGCTCAGATCTTTCACAGGGACACCATTTCGAACCTGCGCGCCGTGAGCCTCGCCTACGATCCTCAGGTCTGCGGCGTCTGGGTGGCAACCGAGGGACCGGAGTTGATCTTGCTCTCGACTGTCGGGCGCGAAATCCGGCGCATCGACAGCGGCATGCGCCGTGTCCGGAGCCTGACCGTTGAGGAGCGAGGGCTTCTGATCGCAGATGGTTTCGGAACGTTCAGACGGGTCGATCGCGAGGGGGCAGGGATCGACCAACCCTTCAGCCTCAGCGCAACACTGGTCGACACCGAGGGCGTGCACCGCGACGCGGATGGCAGTTTCCTGGTGGTGGAGGACGATCCCTCGCGCCTCCTCCGGATCGCGCCGGACGGCACCGTCCTGATGGAGCTGCAGGGCAACCTCTTCGATCCGCCGATGACAGAGCCCCAGGGTGTCACGCGGGACCCGTACTCGGGCAACATCCTGGTTGTGGACGACAATGAGGGGCTCAACAGCCTCTTTGAGCTTGCACCGGATGGCCGGGTTCTGTCGGTGGAGCCCCTCTCCGAGCATGGCTTCGATGCGGAGGGCGTGGCGCTGCAGCCCGAGACGGGCACCCTCTTTGTGGGCTTTGACGGCGGCCGGGCGCTGGCGATCTTCGATTGGATGCCGAGCGAGATCACGATCGAGGACCCGTTGCCCCGCGGCCCGGACTGCGCCCTCTCCTGAGGCGCTTGACCCGCGCGAAGGCCTCGCCCTATCGTCCCTGCAACAGTTTGGCGCGCGCAAAGCCGGGACGGAGATGGAGAGCCGCAGGGTCCGCAATATGGAGGAGTTCGCGGCGCTGAGCGGGATCTCGCGCCCGACGGTCTCGAAATACTTCAACGATCCGACGAGCGTGCGCGAGGGCACGCGGCGGCGGATCGAGGCAGCGCTCGAGCGATACGACTACCGCCCCAACATCTTTGCGATCAACCAGAACCGCCGGTTGACCAAGAACATCGGGATTGTCGTGCCCTATCTCGCCGATCCCTTCTTCGCCGAGATCGCGCGCAACATTGAGGAGCGCTGCATCGCCGCTGGCTTCTGGCCGATCCTCTTCAGCTCGCACGGGTCCATGGAGCTTGAGACGGACATCCTCGACACGCTCCGCTCCTTGAAACCTGCGGGCGCGCTCCTCGCGCCGCTCGGCCGCGGATCGGACCGGGGGGCCGTTGCGCGGTTCTGCGCGGCGGTGCCAACAATCCTCTTTGACAGCGACCTGGAAGGGGAAGGGCAAGCCTTTGTTGGATCGAACAACCCCCAAAGCATTGATTTGGTTGTCGACTATCTCTGTCAAACCGGAGCGCCGCCGTGCTTTTTTGAAATGGCGACACCGGCCAACCCAAACGCGCGCAAGCGCCACAACGCCTACACTGTGGCGATGGAGCGCGTCGGGCACGCGCCGATGCACATCCGGGTCCCGGGCGAAGGGTGGGAGTTCGAGAGCATCGGGTATCGAGGCGGGCGCGACGTGCTGGCTGGCGGCGGGTTTCCGACGGACACGGTGCTCTGCAGCAATGACCGTCTTGCGATCGGCCTTCTCGCGGCGGCCTATGAACGCGGATTGCGGGTGGGCACCGGATCCGGCACGGCGCTCCGCGTCGCGGGCCATGACGATCACCCGTTCGCACGGTTCACCTGCCCGCCTTTGACCACCGTCGCGCAGGATTACTCAGCGATCGCTGAACGGAGCGTCGCCCTCATGTTCGAGATGATCGAGGCGGGGGGCGCGCTGCCGGACCGTGTCACGACACTCTTCAATGGGCGGCTGGTGCAACGGCAGTCCGCGTGAAGTATCTTTACGCGCGTAAATGTTCTCGTTGACAGAAGATGTGCGCCGAGGGTACCAGGGGTATGCACTGAGTGCACACCAAGGGAGGAACGGGATGCACCTGAAATCGTGCTTTTGCTCCGCGACGGCGATTGCGCTGGCGACCGCGAATGTGGCGCTGGCTGAAACGCTGACCATCGCGACCGTCAACAATGGCGACATGATCCGAATGCAGGGTCTCACCGACGACTTCACGGCCAAGACCGGCCACGAGGTCGAGTGGGTCACGCTTGAGGAGAATGTTCTGCGCCAGAGGGTCACGCAGGACATCGCTGCGCGCGGCGGGCAGTTCGACATCATGACCATCGGCATGTACGAGACGCCGATCTGGGCCGCGCAGGACTGGTTGGTCTCGCTCGACGATCTGCCGGCGGATTACGACATCGACGACATCCTGCCCGCGATGCGCGCAGGCCTCAGCTACGAGGGCTCGCTCTATGCCGCGCCCTTCTACGGCGAGAGCTCGATGATCATGTACCGCACCGACCTGATCGAGGCGGCCGGTCTCGAGATGCCGGAAGCGCCGACATGGGAGTTCATCGCAGGCGCTGCCCGCGCAATGACCGACAAGGAGAACGAGATCTACGGGATCTGTCTCCGCGGCAAGGCCGGCTGGGGCGAGAACATGGCGTTCCTGACGACGCTCGCCAACTCGTTCGGGGCGCGCTGGTTCGATGAGAACTGGACCGCGCAGTTCGACACGGAGAAGTGGGAAGAGGCGCTGACCTTCTACCTCGACCTGATGGGCGATGCGGGCCCTCCGGGTGCCTCGACGAACGGCTTTAACGAGAACCTGTCGCTCTTCCAGCAGGGCAAGTGCGGCATGTGGATCGACGCGACGGTGGCTGCATCCTTTGTGACGAACCCCGACGATTCGACCGTTGCCGATCAGGTGGGCTTCGCGCTGGCACCGGATGCAGGTCTCGGCAAGCGGGCCAACTGGCTCTGGGCATGGGCGCTGGCGATCCCGGCGGGCACTCAGAAAGAGGCCGCGGCGAAGGAGTTCATCAACTGGGCGACCTCCAAGGACTATCTCGCGCTCGTCGCTGAGAACGAGGGCTGGGCCAACGTGCCCCCGGGCAGCCGGACCTCGCTCTATGAGAACGAGAACTACGCGTCGATCCCATTTGCCGACATGACGCTCCGCTCGATCAACGCGGCAGATCCGACCAACCCGACTGTCGATCCGGTGCCCTATATTGGCATCCAGTTCGTGGCGATCCCGGAATTTGCGGGCATTGCGACACAGGTCGGGCAGGAGTTCTCGGCGGCCCTTGCGGGCCAGCAGACTGCGGCGGAGGCTCTCGCCAAAGCGCAGGCTCTGACCACCGACGAGATGGAAGCCGCCGGCTACTGAACCGACTGGTCGAGGGGGCACGGTCCCTCTCGACCCCACAAGCGGGCCGGGCACAGACACCGGCCCCGCACCCCGGAGGAAATGCGCGATGGCCACGCAACACGCCCGCTCGGCCGCGCGGTGGATGATGGCGCCTGCCGTTGTCCTGCTGCTCGGCTGGATGCTCGTGCCGCTGACAATGACCCTCTACTTCTCGTTCAAGCGGTATCTGCCGCTCCGGGGCGGGGATCTGGGCTGGGTCGGGTTCGAGAACTACGTTCGCTTCGTCACCTCAAGCGCCTTCTGGCCGAGCGTCCAGACGACACTCGTGATCGTCGGTGGCGTGCTGGCGATCACCGTAATCCTCGGTGTCCTCCTCGCGATGCTCCTCGATCAGCCGATGTGGGGGCAGGGGATCGTCCGGATCCTGGTGATCGCGCCCTTCTTCGTGATGCCGACAGTGACGGCGCTCGTCTGGAAGAACATGTTCATGGATCCGGTGAACGGGCTCTTTGCGCATCTCTGGAAGTTCTTCGGCGCCCAGCCGGTGGAGTGGCTGTCGGACGCCTCGCTTTTCTCGATCATCCTGATCGTGTCCTGGCAGTGGCTGCCCTTCGCAACTCTGATCCTGCTCACCGCAATCCAATCCCTCGACAGCGAGCAGCTGGAGGCCTCCGAGATGGACGGTGCGCCGCCGTTGTCGCGCGGCCTGGGCCGCGGCATCCCCAGCGTAGCGTCGCGCGCCTCGCGCATATCGACGAAGGCCTCCTTGTCCTGGCCGCCGCCGATATGGACATTCTTGGCCTTTTGCTCGCCCACCGTGCTTTCCCAGGCGTATTCCTCGCG
>JBCDHQ010000016.1:0-30041 GCA_038749815.1 Pseudomonadota bacterium
CCACGGGCAGAATGATCACGTGGTTCCGGACGCCGACGCGCCCGTTCTCGCGCCGCCAGGCCTGAACCGTCGTCTCAGATGCATCAAACATGGGGATCACCAGCGCTTGGTTTTGAGGTTGTGGACGTGGACGTGGCCGCCTTCTTCGGCATCGCCGATCATCCGGCCAATGTCCTCACCGTATTTGACGACCGTGTCACCCGCCTTCAGCGGCGTCAGCGCCACTTTGTGCCCGATCGGCACATCGGCTTTCGCGGTCAGCCGAAAGTCCGAGTTGTCGGCGGTCACCACGCCCAACATATCCGTGCCGGCGGCAAGGCCCTCGACCACCACGACGCCGACATTGTCGCGCTGATCGTGGACCAGAAGATGAGGATGCTCCATTCGTCCCTCTCAAGTCTTTTATAAGACATCTTACAACACAATTTACGCGCTCCGGCAAGACTGCTACGGAGGGCTTATGAAAGCCGAGGCCCGACCGCTCTACGCCCAAGTCCGCGAGGTGATCCTCGAGCGGATCGTCAGCGGCGTCTGGACTGCGGGTGCGGCGCTGCCCTCGGAGATGGCGCTCGCCGCCGAGATCGGAGTGAGCCAGGGGACGGTCCGGAAGGCCCTGGACCAGCTCGCCGCAGACCATCTGGTCGAGCGACGCCAGGGGCGCGGGACATTCGTGCCGGAGCAAACGGCGGAGCGCGCGCATTTCCACTTTTTCCGCTTCGAGGCCATCGATGGTGCGTCCCTGATCCCGGAGCCGCTCAGCCAAAGCCTCGATCTGGTGGCGCCGCCGCCGGGGCCGGCTGCGGCGCTCGGCACGGGCGCGCGCCTTCTCTGGCGAATTGATCGACGGCGGGCACTGGCAGGGGTGCCGACCCTGATTGAGCGGGTGTATCTCGACCCAGCGCGCTTTCCCGAGCCCGGCGCGGCAGCAGACCTGCCCAACGCGCTCTACAGCCACTACCAAAGCCTTGCAGGCGTGACGGTCGTGCGCGCGGAAGACCGCCTGATGGCCGCAGCCGCCCCGCCGGATATCGCAGCCGCCCTCGATCTTGCGCCGGGTTCGCCGCTTCTCGGGATCGAACGCACGGCCTTCGATGCCCGGGCCGAGCCCATAGAGTTCCGGGAGAGTTGGTGTCGGACGGATGGCGTGCGCTACCGCGTCACGCTCGGCTGATCCGTCAGCAGGGCCAAGCGCCGTTCGCAATCGCCGGGTGCCGCAGTTCCGCACCGGCGCTCAGCCCAAGCGTCGCCGCAAGACCACCGTTGATCTCAAGGACAAACTGAATGTCGTCGCCCCCCGGGATGGAGGTCAAGTCGCCAGGGATGGCATTGGCGTGCACCCGTCGCACCACGCCATCGGCCCCCGCGAACACCATGTCGAGCGGGATCAATGTGTTCTTCATCCAGAAGGCCACGCGTTGCGGCTGGTCGTAGACAAACAACATGCCCGAGAACTGGGCCATCTCCTTCCGAAACATGAGCCCCTGAGCACGGCTCTCGGGAGTGTCGACAACCTCCACCTGGAACCTCACCTCGCTGCCATTCTGCCGGATGTCGATCACATCCGGCTGACACACCGCGAGTGCTGCGGTGACACAAAGGTTCAGGATGGCCGCCAGACAGAGACTGCGGATCACGACCCGAGCCGAACGTTCGCGGCCACAGCGAAATCCCATGACCGCACCTCGGAGGCCGTCTTGCCGCGAGGCCCCCGGCGGCAGCGCACGCAGACCGCCTCCCCCGGCAGGAGATCCGACAGACCGAACTGGCGGAGCACCTCCATGTGAACGAAGATGTCCTCCGGGTCGCCAAACGCGTTCACGAAACCGAAGCCCTTGGCCTTGTCGAACCACTTGACCCTGGCCGGCTGGAGCGGTGCCTCACCGCTTTGCTCGGGCTCCTCGGGTCGCGGCACTTCCGCCTCGGCCACCATCTCGATGTCGTGGATTTCGACCGCCTGGCGGCCCCGTTCGGTCCCTTGCACCTCCATGGTGATCCGGGCGCCTTCGGCGACCGAACTTCGACCGAAATTGCGCAGCACATTTGCATGGAGCAAAACGTCGCCACCATTGTCGTCAACAACGACGAAGCCGTAACCTTTCGTCGTATCGAACCACTTCACGTGCCCCTTCATCATATTGGCACCACATCCCGTAGTCTTTTTGTTGCGTTCCGCATCCGACCCAACCACTGCCCTTTTATCCACATGGTAGCTGAACGGGAACACTGAGTATCTTGTCGTCAGCCATGATCGGCTGCATCCACACCAATACGAGCAGAACAGCAACCGTATTCTGGCACAAGAACACGTACGATGACTGTGGCCGAAAAGATAGCTGCCGGTCAGGGGGTTGCAAGCGCAAAGTTGAAGCCTGTGGGATCATGGGCTGAGACGTGCAACCGACCATACATCATCGGCCATTGTGCGCCGCCAAACGAAACGATCATGGAGACGAAAAGCACCATCTGCCCAAAATTCAACCTCGAGTGGTGTGAGACGGTACCCTCCCCAGAAGGGTGGCCTCGGCGGATTGTCGCCGAATTCTGCTTCAATCTCAGCCACACGGGCCTCCAGCACGGAGCGATCGGGGATTTCCGTTGACTGCGCCGAGGCCCAGGCCCCGCGACGGCTGCCGAGCGAGCGGGAGGTATAGTAGGCGTCCGCGTCCGGCCCCTCCTCGCGCGTGATTGTGCCGACGAGCCGGATCTGGCGGCGGAGCGACTTCCAATGGAAGCAGATCGCGGCGGTGCCGGAGCTGTCGAGCTCGCGCGCTTTCCGGCTCTCGTAGTTGGTGTAGAAGACCACCGCGTTGGCCTCGATCGTCTTGACCAGAACGATCCGAACGCTCGGCACGCCATTCTCGGCCACGGTGGCCAGGGCAGCGGCGTTTGGGTCGTTCGGCTCAAGAGGGGTCGCCTCCTCGAGCCAGTCGGAGATCAACGAGAGGGGATCGTCGCCGGCAAACGGGGGCTCTCTCAGCTCGCTCATCGTGTCCCTCAATCCCTTTATCCGCCGTTGCTTGATGCCCTCCATCCTTTCGACTAGACGGTCAAGCGCAGACTGGAGGGGCGGGAGGATCTCATGGCACAGGGAGTGATGAGCGGCAAGCGCGGTTTGGTCATGGGCCTCGCCAACGACAAGTCGATCGCGTGGGGAATTGCGAGGGCGTGCGCCGCCGAGGGTGCGGAGCTGGCCTTCACCTATCAAGGCGAGGCGCTTGGCAAGCGTGTCTTCCCACTGGCCGAGAGCCTCGGCTCCGACCTCGTTTTGCCCTGCGATGTCAGTGATGCGCCGTCGATCGATGCTGTGTTCGAGAACATCTCCGGGCGATGGGGCAGCCTCGATTTCGTGGTCCATGCGATTGGGTTTTCCGACAAGGCCGAGCTCCGCGGACGCTATGTCGACACCTCGCCCGAGAACTTCTCGATGACGATGGCGATCTCGGTCTACTCGTTCACCGCGGTTGCGCAGAGGGCGGAGAAGATGATGCCGCCCGGTGGCTCGCTTTTGACCCTGACCTATTTTGGGGCCGAGCGGGTGATGCCGCACTACAATGTCATGGGCGTCGCAAAGGCGGGGCTCGAGGCGTCGGTGAAGTACATGGCGATGGACCTTGGACCGAAGGGGATCCGGGTGAACGCCCTCTCGGCCGGGCCGATCAAGACGCTCGCGGCCTCCGGCATTGGCGACTTTCGCTACATCATGAAGTGGAACGAGTTGAACGCGCCCCTGCGCCGGAACGTCGACCAGACAGAGGTTGGCAAATCCGCGATGTACCTCCTCTCTGATCTCTCCTCTGGCGTGACGGGGGAGATCCACCATGTCGACGCGGGGTACAACATCGTCGGCATGAAGGCGGAGGACGCGCCGGACATCGACGTCGTCTCCGGCCGAAAGTAGAGTTACATGTGCCCCACGTTCAGAGGACCCGAATGTGAGCCCACTCATCCGCTCGACCCTTGTTGCCGCTGCTGGCCTTCTTTTGGGGGCGTGCCTGCCCTCCGAGATCCCCTTCTCGGAAGTCGTTGACGACCCGGACCGGGTCGAGGATCTGTTCCCCGGCCTCGGCGTGCCGGAGCAAAGCTGGATGCACATTGGTGTCCCGTCGACGGACGGCGCGGTGGTGGTCTCGGCCCGCATCTATCGTGGCTTGGCGGGGGTCCATTTTCTGACCGATAGCTTCGAGGATGTGCCGAGCGCAGAGGACCTGACGGCCTGCGTCGTTTTGAGGAGCGCAATCCGCCACCAGAACACGACCTTTGAGAGGACCCTCGCCTGCAACACGGAGGCGGGCGTCGTCGGGGATAGCCTCAACACGGGCAAGACTGATTTCCTCCCTTTGACAGTTCAGCACGACCGGATTCTGTTTCTCGGCGCGCGTTGGGATGCAACGGCCTCGGAGACCGCCAAAACTCTGGACGAAGTGGTCGAGAGCCTGGGAGACCAGCTCACCGTGGGCACACTGGTCGTCTACGCGGACGGGGCGGCCGCGCCCATCAAGCCGCTCGCCGAGAGTCCGCAACACGAGCCCCCTGCCCCGGTTGAGCCGAGAACATCGGCTGTCGACCCGCGAACGCTGCCCATGGCCCCGAGAGTGCAGCCGCAGGATCCCAACATTGCGTCCGAGATCCGGGTCGCACGGCCGCCGGACCCAGACCCCCCAAGGCAGGAGCTTCTCCCGCGGGATCAGGCGGGGCTTCGCCCACCGCCCTCGACCGAACCGGAGATCGAGGGACCCTACGCCGACATCAAACGTGCGATCATATCGAAGATCGACCGCCACAACGGAACCCTCGACGCGCTTGCCTCGGGGTGCGACCGGCTCGACGCCGGCACTGTTTTCGACGCGCTCGCCTGCGTGATGACCGGGGGCGGCATGGCGAGCGGGTCGGCGATGGGGATCCGCGCTGATGACATTACCGTCTTTGGGTGCACAACGCTCAGCGCGACCCGGCAACGCTGCCGCTGGCGCGCGACGATGGCGAGCAACATGCCAAACAACCCGATGATGCGGCTTCTTCTCGGCGTGATGTCGCTTGAGACTGTCGAGTCATTGTTCGAAAACCGCAACGGGGTGTGGACCTTCGTCTCACCTGCACCGTAGTCGACCCTGCCAGCCGACCGAAAGGCACACCAGATGAGCGAGCGTTTGCCCCATGAAAAAGGGTTCCACATCTCGTGGGATCAGATCCACAGGGACGCGCGGGCACTCGCCTGGCGGCTCGAGAATGACGGACCGGGTGCAGGGGGCTCCTGGACGGCGGTGGTGGCGGTCACACGGGGCGGGATGGCACCGGCGATGATCGTTGCGCGGGAGCTCGACATTCGCACCGTCGACACGATCAGCGTCCGCTCCTACGACCATCAAACGCAGTCGGATGCGGTCGTCCTCAAAGCCCCGAACGAGGAGCTGATGGGCGATGGCACCGGGATCCTGATCATCGACGATCTGGTCGATTCCGGGCGCACGCTGGAGCTGATCCGCCGGCTCTTCCCGAAGGCGCATTTCGCGACCGTCTACGCCAAACCCCAAGGCCGCCCGATGGTCGACACGTTCATCACGGAGGTGTCGCAGGACACGTGGATCTTTTTTCCGTGGGACATGGCGCTGCAGTATGTGGAGCCATACCGGGCGCAATAGTCTGGACTGGACGCGGGGGGGGGCGGCGCATGGCCGCCCGCCAAGCTCAGATCAGGGGCTGACTTGCAGAATGCGCCCAGTGGCGGGTTGCGCACCGTCACCGCCCGTCTCATTGCGCGTCACGATCGGTCCACGCCGCACAATGGCCGTGCCGCGCGGCGGAGCATCGCCGAACTCCACCGGCGCGCTGGCGTTGAACCGCTGCGCCTCGGCGATCAGGTCAAAGCCGATCTCGGGCCCGAAGATCTCATAGACCGGGGCGAAGGCTTCGCGCCACGCCGCGACCTGGTCATCTGAGAGCTCGACCACTTTCTGGGTTCTGCGCCAGACATCGAGGGCGCGCGCCTCGTTGGTCTCGTAGGCGAAGCCATTGTATTCATGGCTGGTCAGCTCAAAGAGCAGCAGGAACTCGTCGCGCAGCACTGGGTCGAGGCTCTCCAAGAACGCGCCGCTCGTGACGACAAGATAGCCGAGATAGCCGTGGTTCGTGGCCGTGATGCCGTCCTGAGCCTGATAGAATTTGTTGCCGTAGATGTTGGACCAGGTGTTCTCCTGGCCCTGCACCTCGCCCGAGACCAGCGCTTCGTAGACCTTGGAGAAGGCCAGACGCTTTGTCTCGGCGCCGAGCGCATCGAACTGCGCCTCGATCACGTCCGAGGGCTGGATCCGGAATGTCAGCCCCTCCGCGTCGCCGGGCATCACCAGCGGCCGGTTGGCCGACATCTGCTTCATGCCATTGGTCCAGAACCCCATCGCCGTCAGGCCCGAGGGGTCGAGCACTGAGAGCATCTGCTGGCCTGTCGGCGAGTTCTGGAAGTTCATCACTTCAACCGGACCATCGAACAGGAACGGCAGATCGAAGAGCCGGAAGGCCTTTGTGTACTGCTCAAACTTCGACAGGGACGGGGCAGCGAGCTGCAGGCGGCCGTCGAGGAGCGCCACGAGCGCTTCATCATCGTCGAAGAGCTCGGCCCGGCCGAACACTTCCATGCACATCCGGCCATTGAGCTGCGTGTTCACCCGCTCTGCAAGCGCAAGCGCCGCCTCACCCTTCGGATGGCCCTGGAGCGCCGTCACGACGCTCATCGTTGCCTTGACCTCACCTGGCTCGCAGGCGGCCTGCGCACCAATCGGTGCCGCAAGCAAAATGGCAGTTGCAAATACTCTCAGCACCAGATCCCACCTTTCCCCTTTGTCCCTCAACAGCAGTCCATACGCGACTGTCGCGGCACGATCAACGATGGCGGCTTCGCCGGTTAATTGCGCACAAATGTTCGAATGTGAGGGATTTAAGCGGCGACATGCCGGTCTGCTCAACCCCGGATTGTTTCAGCCGAGTGCACGGAGCAGCCGCTTCCGCGCCGGCGGGACGGCCTTGATCTCGAGCCCTGTGAAAACGTGCAAAGTGTCGAGGTCGTGGTCGACGACCGCGTGATCCGATACCCACCCCCCCATCACCAGATAGGATCGCAACAGCGGCGGCATGCCTTTCATCGCCAGCTTGAGGTTCGGCTTCTTCAGCTTCAACCGCGCGGCAAAGCGGAAGACGCGCGGCGCCTTGGCCCGCGGCAGCCAGCGCCTCGGTGCGAGGTGGCGTTCTTTCAGGAGCGCAAAGGCGTCCATGTAGCGCTCCGCTTCCGTGCCCTGAAAACTTGAGCAGCCAAAGAGGAGTTCGACGCCCTGCTCATCGACGAATTGGGTCATGGCCGACCAGGCCGTGCGCAGAATTGCCGGGTCCTTCGCGTGGGGCGCAATGCAAAAGCGCCCCATCTCCATCACCGGTCCGGAAAACGAAGCGAGGTTTTCGAGGTCATAGAACTGTGCGGCATAGGACCGGCCGATGGCCGCCCCGCAGTCGAGGGGCAGGATCCGAAAGCAGCAGACCACGGCGCCGGTCTGCGTGTCCTCGACGATCACATGGCGGCAGAGGGCGTCGAACTGATCCCGGTCATCGCCGGTGGCGCCGCGAAAGCAAACGCTGCGAAGGTCAAGCGCCGCGTCGATGTCGGCCACTGTCGTCGCGAACCGCGCGCTGTATTTTTCCCGTCCCACACCCACCATTGCCTCGGACCCCGCTGCATCTTACATCCTGAGCATGCTCGTCTCGTCAGGGATATACGACTTGACGGAGGCCGTGCAGGCCGCCTGTCGAAAAGCGTGAACATTTCGGGGGACCAATGTCGAAAATTGTGAAGACGGATGCCGAGTGGCGCGCGCAACTCTCGCCGCTTGCCTACAAAGTGACCCGTCAAGCGGGGACGGAGCGTGCGGGAACGCATGACAACTTCCCGAAGGCGGCGGGCGTGTTTCGCTGTGTCTGCTGCAACGCCCCCCTCTTCGACGCCAGCACGAAGTTCGAAAGTGGCACGGGATGGCCGAGTTTCTTCGCGCCCCTTGGTGCCGATGCGGTCGAAGAGCACGAGGACAACAGCTGGTTCATGCGCCGGACGGAGGTCGTCTGCGCCCGCTGCGACGCTCATCTCGGCCACGTCTTCCCGGATGGACCGGCGCCGACGGGTCAGCGCTACTGTATGAACGGCGTCGCGCTCACCTTTGAGGCCACCGCAGAGGAAAAGGCCTAGGGGTCGATGAACCGATCGATGTCGACGTTGAAGAGGTTGCCGAGGATTTGCTGAATAGCGTTGAGCCGCCCCGTGTCCGTGACCGTCACTCGGGTGTTGAGATCGATCACCCGACCGTCCTCGAGCCCGAAGCGTTCAATCGCCTGAACAAGGCCGTCTTCGGTGAACGAGATCACCACGACCTGCCGCTCCGTCTCGCGCGGCAGGTTATAGGTGAACTGCTCCATCCGGCTTTGCACGTAGTACCACACAGGATCACCGAGAAGATTGGAGTTCGCGGGACGCCCAATCCGTTCGGAGACGCTGTCGACCGTGTCGAGCCCAGGCTCAATTTGCTCAAGATCGGTGGGAGACGGCACGAACCCGTGCACCCGCACGGTCGGCGTGCAGGCCGTCAGCCACAGAGCGCCGGCGGCCGCCACCAGGAAAACCGATCTGGAGGTTTCGTGTCTCACAAGTCACACCCACGTTTTATCGAACGCCTAGCGTGCCCCGCAGCGAGGATCAACACCTGGATGTTGCCCGTTCGCATCTGTTTTTCCACAGGCACCGCGCGATGAAGCCTCTTGACCGCGCCGCTCCCTTTTCTCGCCCGCTCCGTCTTCGCGGGCTTGCACCGGCTCTCACCCACACCGTCGCGGAGACAGCCACGGAGGCCGAGTGTCGCGCGACTGCCGAAGCACTCGGCCTTCTCGGTCTTCGCAAGCTGCGGCTCTCCGGTCGGCTCGCACCGCACGAGAAGGCGGGGTGGGAGCTCACGGCGGATCTCGGAGCGACAGTCACTCAGGCCTGTGTCCTGACGCTGGCGCCGGTCACAACGCGGGTCGAGACACGGGTCGTCAGGCGGTATGCACCCGACATTGCTCCCATGCCGGACGGTGCGGAACTTGGCCCCGAGGACGATCTCGAGACGGAGCCGCTGCCCGAGATCCTGGATCTTGGCGAGGTCGCCATCGAGGCGCTGGCCCTGGCGATGCCGGACTATCCCCGCGCCGACGGGGCGGAGCTGCCCGAGAGCGCTCAGGATCACGAGACAGACGCGCAACGGGAAAGCCCTTTTGCCGCACTCGTCTCGCTCTCCAAGAAAATCGGGGACGAAGAGCCTTGACCCCCAAATTGGCCTTGCAGCGCGCACCATTCTGACTATTGTCCGCCACTCTGAGCGCCGCAAGGTTGTATGGATCCGTGATCCGAGGCGGCCAGGTGAGGCGGCGCGACCGCGGACGGTGCACGCGCGACAGACGAGGACGATGACATGGCAGTCCCCAAGAGTAAAATCACGCGCTCCAAGCGCGGCATGCGGCGCGCGCATCACGCCTTGATCGGTGCGAACCCGAACGAGTGTTCCAACTGCGGTGAGTTGAAGCGCCCGCACCATGTGTGTGCGGCTTGCGGTCACTATGACGACCGCGAGGTCGTCCCGCTGGTCGATGAGATCGACATCGACGAAGACGCGGCCTGACCCCGCTGACCTCCCCCGACATGACACCAAGCGCACCCGCTGATCGGGCGGGGCCGGTGATCTCCGTTGATGCCCTCGGGGCAGAGGGCGGTCCCGGCGCGATTGTCGGTGGGATGGAGCGTGTGCGTCGGCGCAACTCAGACGTCGCTTTTCTTCTTCACGGCGAACGCGTCGTCTTCGAGCCCCTTTTGGCGCGAGCGGGAGAGCTCGCCAATCATGTCGAGATCCGCGACGTGTCGCGGTCGATCTCCATGGACGAAAAACCCTCCCGTGCGCTCCGCCAGGGCAAGGGCACATCGATGTGGAACGCCCTCGCAAGCGTAGAGCAGGGGGAAGCCGCCGCATGTGTGTCCTGCGGCAACACCGGCGCTCTGATGGCTTTGTCCCTGCTCCGGCTGCGGCCAACCGATGGGATCGACCGGCCGGCGATTGCAGTTCTCTGGCCCTCTCGAAATCCGTCCGGCTACAATGTCGTCCTTGATGTCGGCGCCGACATTCGCGCGGACGCGGCAGATCTTCGGAACTATGCGATCATGGGTGCGGCCTATGCGCGCCATGGCTTGGATCTCACTCGGCCGCGGATCGGTCTCCTCAATGTGGGGACCGAGGATCACAAGGGCCGGCCAGAGCTTCGCGACGCCGCAGGGTTGATCGCGGACGCGGCCACTCTCGGCGACTTCAGCTATATCGGCTTTGTCGAGGGGTCGGACATTGCCGCTGAGACCGTCGACATCATCGTGACCGACGGGTTCACTGGAAACGTGGCCCTGAAATCGGCTGAGGGCACGGCGTCGATCATCCGTGACCTCACAGGGCAGGCCTTCCGCCATTCCTGGTTCAGCCGCATCGGCGCCCTTTTCGCATGGACGTCGCTCCGCCGTCTTCGGAAGCGCATCGACCCGCGGCGCGTCAATGGCGGCGTGTTTCTCGGTCTGCGCGGCACGGTCGTCAAGTCGCACGGCTCCGCGGATGCCACCGGCGTTGCGGCCGCCCTTGCGCTCGCGATCCGTCTCGCGCGGTCAGGCTTTGCGGAGCATGTTGCGGCCCGTGTTGCATCCGGCCTCGGCCCTGTCCAAGATGCGGTGCAACAAGGCAGCGAGGCGAAGGCAACCTGACGAATGACGCAATTGCGGGCCGCGGCGCTCGGCGCCGGGCACTACCTGCCTCGACGCGTGGTGGAGAATGCCGAGTTCGAGGGTCAGATCGAGACCTCGGATGAGTGGATCCGCACCCGCTCGGGGATCGAACGGCGCCACTTTGCGGCAGATGGCGAGATCACGTCTGATCTTGCGATCCTTGCCGCGCGCATGGCGCTCGAGGATGCCGGTCTCGATGCGCGCGACATCGACGCGCTGATCCTCGCGACCGCCACGCCGGACCAGACCTTCCCTGCGACAGCGACGCGGGTGCAGCACCTCCTCGGGATGGGCGCGGGGTTTGCCTATGACGTGCACGCGGTCTGCGCGGGCTTCATCTATGCGCTGGCCAATGCCAACGCGCTGATCGTATCCGGCCAGGCGCGCCGGGTCCTTGTGATCGGGGCTGAGACCTTCAGTCGCATCCTCGATTGGACCGACCGCAGCACAGCGGTCCTCTTCGGCGACGGGGCCGGTGCCCTTGTCCTCGGTGCGACGCCAGGCGGGCGCGGCTCCAGCGATCGCGGCATCTTGTCGACCAAGATTTACTCGGATGGGCGCTACAACGACCTCCTCTATGTCGATGGCGGGGTGTCCACGACCCAGACGACCGGTGTCGTGCGCATGCAAGGACGCGAAGTCTTCAAGCATGCCGTTCAAAAGCTGGCTGAGGCGGGAGAAGAGGCGCTTGCCGCAGCGGGCCTTGGCGTCGAGGACGTCACCTGGGTCGTGCCTCATCAGGCCAATCTGCGCATCATCAAGGCAACCGCCGCCAAAATCGGCGTGCCGATGGACCGGATCGTGGTCACGGTGCAAGACCACGGCAACACATCTGCCGCATCCATCCCCCTGGCCCTGTCGGTTGCGCACCGGGCCGGCCGATTTGAGCGCGGTGATCTCCTCCTGATGGAAGCGATTGGCGGCGGACTCGCCTGGGGCGCAGCCACACTGCGCTGGTAGTGCCGCCCGGCGGAGCCGGGACAGTTGACCTCCGATCCTGGCCTGTTTAGCGTTATCAGCGACTTATATGGGGGCAGATGGATTATGAGCGGGTCAACACTCACGCGCATGGACTTGAGCGAGGCAGTCTTCCAAGAGGTCGGACTCTCGCGGAAGGAGAGTGCAGAACTTGTTGAAGCTGTGATCATGCATATGTCAGACGCGCTCGTCCGCGGCGAGAGCGTCAAGATTTCCTCGTTCGCCACATTCAATGTTCGCACCAAGTCGGCACGCATCGGGCGCAATCCAAAGACTGGCAAGGAAGTCCCGATCGCGCCGCGCCGCGTTCTCACTTTCCGCCCGTCGCACCTGATGAAAGAACGTGTCGATGCCGGCAACAAGCGCTGAGAAACGCAAGACCGGGGCGGCCAAGAAATCCTCGGAGGCCTTTCGGACGATCAGCGAGGCCGCGGGCATCCTCGAGATACCGGCACACGTTCTTCGGTTCTGGGAGAGCAAGTTCGCCCAGATCAAACCCGTCAAACGCGGCGGTGGGCGGCGCTATTACCGGCCAAGCGACATCGAACTGCTCTGCGGCATTCGCAATCTTCTTCACAAAGAAGGGTATACCATTAAGGGTGTGCAAAAGATCTTGCGCGAAAAGGGCGTGAAATATGTTGCGGCACTCGGCCCGATCGACCTGACCGAACGCCACGCGCCGCCAGTTGAGGAGCTCTCGGTGCCCTGCGACGACACCACGCCAGACACAGATCGGACCCCACGCCTCGTCGTGCCCGAGCCCGAGACCCGCGCGGATGAGAACCAGGTGGATCTCTTTGCGCATGCGGCCGCAAAGAGCCGGAGACCGTTCCCACCGGACCCCGAGCGGCGCGCGCGCGCCGACGAGATCCGGACCATTATCGGCAAGCTCGCACGGGTGCGCGACCGGATGGCGTCGACCGGCTGATCATCGCTTGCACCCTCGACCGCCTTGCGGCTAGATACGCGTCGGCGGGCTATAGCGCAGTCTGGTAGCGCGTTCGTCTGGGGGACGAAAGGTCGTGAGTTCGAATCTCGCTAGCCCGACCATCGATGTCAAAGGGGCCCCGCGCTTGAGGTGCAGGGGCCCTTTTTGATGGGCGTGCTCCCCGACAGCCACATCGCTCATCTGATCGATGGGCGCGCGATTGCCGCCGGAGCGCCAATCGAGGCGGATCAGATCCAGCCCGCGTCGCTCGACCTGCGGCTTGGGCGGCGAGCGTGGCGCCTCCGCGCCTCGTTTCTGCCCGCCGCCGCCGGTCTCGAGGCGCGATTGGCCGAGTTTGCGATGCATGAGATCGACCTCGGCGGGGGCGCAGTCCTCGAGAAGGGATGCGTCTACCTTGTTGAGTTGGAGGAGCATCTCGCCCTCCCCCCAGATGTCGCTGCGGCTGCAAACGCAAAGAGTTCGACGGGCCGGCTCGACCTGCTGACGCGGCTCATTACCGATCGCGGGACGGAGTTTGACCGGGTCGATCCCGGCTACGCGGGAGGGCTTTGGGCCGAGGTTTCGCCCCGCTCTTTCTCGGTTCTGGCAGAGCCCGGCCTCCGCCTGAACCAGATCCGCTTCCGCAGGGGGGAGGCGCGGCTCGACGACACCGACCTCCACGCCCTCCAGGCGGCGGAACAGCTTGTGGACGGCGAGGCCCATATCGACGGCGGTCTCGGGTTTTCCGTCGACCTCGAAGGCGCGGCGGTCGCTGGGTGGCGAGCCAAACCTCACACCGGCCTGATCGACCTCGCGCAGATCGACCACTACCCCGTCGAGGAGTACTGGGAGCCCGTCAGCGCGCGGCGGGGTCACATCATCCTGGACCCCGGCGCGTTCTACATCCTGATGAGCCGCGAGGCCGTGCATGTCCCCCCCGATTGCGCGGCCGAGATGGCGCCCTATGTGGCCATGGTGGGTGAGTTTCGAGTGCATTATGCTGGGTTCTTCGATCCGGGGTTTGGCCATGCGGCGGCGGGGGGCCGTGGCGCGCGGGGCGTGCTCGAAGTGCGGTGTCACGAGGCCCCGTTTGCGCTCGAACATGGTCAGATCGTCGGGCGCCTCGTCTATGAACGCATGCTTGAGCCGCCTCGTCACCTCTATGGTGGCGGTCTCGGGTCGAGCTACCAGGGCCAACGGCTCAAACTGTCGAAGCATTTTCGAGCGCCGGTAACGGCCAGCTAATCGGACCTCCCTATCCTAGGGCAACACCAACGGTGTGAACGCGCAATGAACGACCACATCCTCGCCGCCGCCGCGGTCGTCCGCTCCGGCAACGCGGACAGCCAAGTCGAATGCGCGCTTCACTTTGCGCGCACGCATCTCGGTATGGATGTCGCCTATCTGTCGGAGTTTCAGGGCAACGCGGCCGTCTATCACTACATTGAGGCGCCCCATGTGGAGATGCCGGTCAAACCCGGGGGCACCCTGCCTCTGAGTGAGACCTACTGCCAGGATGTCCTGGCCGGCCGCCTTCCGGAGTTGATCCGCGACACGCGTGAGGAACCGCTTGCATTGGCCAAGACCATGACCCACGCCCTCCCCGTCGGTGCCAATATCAGCGTCCCGGTCGTTCTCGGCAGCGGGCGGGTCTTTGGGATGTTCGGCTGCCTCCGGTCGGACCCAGATCCAACGCTGACAGACCGAGACGTCAGCACGCTCCGGGTTGTGGCCGGGCTCGCCGCCGACCGCCTTGTGCCGGCGCTCGAGACGCGCGCGGCGCAGCGCGATGTCGAACGCACCATCGATCTGGCGCTCCGCGACGGGGCGATCACGACGGCGTTTCAGCCGATCTTTCGCACGGGTCAGGTCAAGCCCGCCGGGTTCGAGGCACTGGCCCGGTTCGCAGTCGCCCCGAGCCGGC
Organism: Pseudomonadota bacterium; assembly: GCA_038749815.1. Lineage (GTDB taxonomy): Bacteria > Pseudomonadota > Alphaproteobacteria > Rhodobacterales > Rhodobacteraceae > Algicella. Next base: position 14,650 of record JBCDHQ010000016.1, read on the forward strand.
CGCCGGACAAATGGTTCGCCGACGCCACCCGCGCCGGGCGGAGCGAGGAGTTGGAGCTCGCCGCGATCGCCGTTGCCTTGACCGGTCTCGATCACCTGCCGGCCGACGCATATCTCTCCGTCAACGCCGGGCCGCAGACGATCCTCTCGGGGGGTCTGGACCCGGCCTTTGCCGACCACGCGCCGGACCGGTTGGTCCTCGAGATCACCGAGCACGCACAGGTCACCGACTACGCGGCGCTGCGCCATGCGCTGATGCCCCTCCGCAACCGCGGCATCCGGATTGCCGTGGACGACGCCGGCGCAGGGTTTGCAAGCCTGAGCCACATCCTCCAATTGTCCCCGGAAATCATAAAGCTCGATCGCGCGCTGACCGTATCGATCGAAGCTGACCCGGCGCGGCGCGCCCTGGTCTCGGCACTCGTCCACTTTGCTCAAGACATCAAAGCAGATCTTGTGGCAGAGGGCATCGAGACGGCGCAGGAGCTCGACTGTCTGTCGTCCCTCGGCGTCGGCATGTTCCAAGGCTACCATCTCGGCGCCCCGCTGACTGTCGAGGCGGCCGATTAAGCGTCTGGCTCGGCCGCGTCCGGGTCGGCTGTGCCTGGGGTCGGCCGGCTGTCGAGGAGACCGGCCGCCCGCAGCTCACTCAGACCAGGCAAGTCGCGCGCACTGGCAAGTCCGAAATGGTCGAGGAACGTGTCCGTCACAACAAAGGTGACCGGGCGTCCCGGGCTCTGACGGCGCCGCCCGAGTTGGATCCACTCCAGCTCCATCAAATGGTCGAGCGTGCCCTTGGAGACCGAGACCCCGCGGATTTCCTCGATCTCGGCGCGCGTGACCGGCTGGTGATAGGCCACGATGGCAAGAGTTTCCGTCGCCGCGCGTGACAGCCGGCGCGTCTCCACCTGCTCGCGGGTCATCAGGTGGCCGAGATCGGCCGCCGTGCGAAACGCCCAGCCCTCGCCCACTTGCACCAGATGGACACCCCGACCCTCATAGTGCGTGGCAAGAGCGGCAAGCGCCGCTTCGGGGTCCGCACCCTTTGGAAGCCGCTCGGCAATCTCCCGGAGCGTGAGGGGTGCTGCGCTCGCGAAGAGGATCGCCTCCACCATCCGCTGCTGCTCGATCAGTGGCGGGGTGTCGAACAGACTGCCGAGCGTGCCGCTCATGTCGATCTGTCCTTCAACTCAATCGGCCCAAAGCGTCGGTCCTGGCGCAACTCGAGAGCGCCGTCCCGAACGAGCTCCAGCGCTGCCGCAAACGTTGCGGCGACAGCAGCGCGCCGACGGCCCCCGCTCTGATCCCACCCCTCGGGCAAAAAGGCCGCGAGCTCGGACCAGTGCTGCGCCGTGCCAAGGAGGCTGCGCATCCGCTCAAGCGCGTCCTCCATCGTGTAGACCGCCTCGCGCCGGAGGTGAAACGGTTCGAACGCCTCCTTGGTCTTGATCCGCGCATAGGCCTTCATCACGTCGAGGAGGGTCGCCTCGTGCGTCACGGTCCGCCGCGTCGAGAGGGTCTCCGGCGCGCCCCTGGCAAAGACATCGCGGCCGAGCTGATCGCGTGCCATCAGCATGGCCGCGACCCGCCGGATTCCCTCCAGTCGCTCGAGCTGGAAGGCCAGATGAGCGGCGAGATCTTCGCCCGAGGGCTCATCGGCGCTTGGATCGGGTGGCAACAGGAGGCGTGACTTGAGGTATGCCAGCCAGGCCGCCATCACGAGATAGTCCGCCGCCAGCTCTATTCGGAGGCGGCGCGCGGCCGCGACAAAGCCCAGATACTGCTCGGCAAGTGCCAGGACCGAGATCTGTCGGAGGTCGACCCGCTGCGTTCGCGCCAGGGTCAAAAGCACATCGAGCGGACCTTCGAAGCCCGCTACATCGACGACCAGCGCTTCGGCCGCCCGCCTCTCCGCGATGGCCTGAAGCTGATCGTCAGGCATACCGACCCTCCGCCGACGCGACCGACACCGCCGCGATCCGCGCAAGCGCGGCGTCGCGATCGATCGGCCCGCCGCGCGGCGCGTGCGCGAGTGCGGCCGCTGCCCGCGCCGCCGCAAGGCCGCTGAGGCGGGGAACGGTCGCCGCTGCGGCCTTCATGTCCTCGGCATCGCCGTTGCAGTGGAGGACGACATCGCACCCCGCGGCGAAAGCCGCCGCCGCGCGGGCGCCGACATCGCCCGCGAGGGCGCCCATCGATATGTCATCGGTCATCAGCAAGCCCTGAAACCCGATCTCCGTCCGGATCACGGAGATGACATCGGGCGAGTGTGTGGCCGGGCGCTCAGCATCAATCGCATCGAAGACCACATGCGCAGTCATGGCCAAAGGGAGGTCGCGCAGCGCTCGAAACGGCTGAAGATCTTCCGCCAGTTCCGCGTGCGGTGCCGTGACCCTCGGCAGCCCGAAATGGCTGTCGACTGTCGCACGGCCATGGCCCGGCGCGTGCTTCATGACTGCCAGAACACCAGCCTCGGCGAGCCCGTCCACAACGGACCGCGCGAGGGTCGCCACCTCCGACGCTGAGCTGGAATACATCCGCTCGCGGAGGGCCGGGACAGTCGCCGGTCGCGCGACATCGCAGAGCGGTGCGCAATTCACGGTGATGCCAAGGTCCGCGAGTTCAGCGCCGATCACGGCATAGCGGAGGCGCATCGCTTCCGCACGCGCAGCGGGGACGATCCCGTCGACAAACACACCGGCATTGGTCCAGCCGGTCCAGATCGGCGGCGTGAGACGCGCCACGCGCCCCCCCTCCTGGTCGATGAGGACGGGCGCATCTCGCCCGACACTCTCCCTCAGATCACTGGTCAACCGTCGGATTTGGTCCGGCGTCTCCAGGTTTCTGGCAAAGACGATGAAGCCCCACGGGTCTGCATCGCGGAAAAACGCGTGCTCGTCCTGGGTCAAAACCGGCCCGGAGGTGCCGAAAATGACGGCGGCCGGCATGCTCACCGCACCGTCACGGGCACGCAGGACACACCGCGCGGACGCAGCGCCGTACACAGGCCAGATGCTTCGCCGAAGCTCTGGAAGCCCGCCGCGCGCAGGCGGTAGCGCGTCTCCCCCTGCCAGAGCGCCTCTTCCACAAACCCGAGGCGATCCGCGAGAAGATCGTCATTGAGTTGAGAGAGACGCGACCAGGCGGCCTGCGCGCTTCCAAGTGTTTGAAACGCTCCGAGTTGGATGGCTGCAGTCCCGGTTGGCATGACCTCAATCACCGGCAAGTACCCGGCACGCGAGGCCGGCGGTTCCGTCAACGCCGCAGGTCTTGGACGCGGGCGAACGTCTTCTGCCGGGGGCTCGGCTGAGAGGACCTGTTCCACCAGATCATCAATCGTGGAGGCCTCTGTCGGCGCAACCGTCTCAGGCGGTGGGGGCAGAGGCGCCGCTGCCACGCCCGCTCCGCTCGGCACGGGGACGGCATCGAGATCGAGGGGCGCGGGGGCAAGCGCGGCGTCGAGCTCACTCGGCGGCGGCGCAAGGCGGCTCTCCTCGGGTTCGCTCGCCGCGCGTCCGGCCAGGATCTCGTTCACCTCAAGACCCTGATGCGCAGCAGCCTCGCCCCCGGGAAGATCCGGCGCCGTGCGGGCGGGCGTGGTCATCGCGCGGATGACCGGGACCGCCTCGGCGTCGCGGACGGTCAGATGAACGCCCCAGTAGATGAGCCCAGCGATCAACGAGAGCGAGACGATCGCGCTCGTCCACGCAACGCCTGTTTGTGCAAACGCCACGACAGGCGATGCACGCTCTCTCCGGTCGGACCCCTGAAGCCTGTCGCCCATCACTCGGTCGCCCTGCCATGTCGACACTCGATATGGTGCCGACGACTGCTCAAACCCCCAAGTATTTTGTTATCGCGGACTCACATCTCGCGTGCGGGGGTGACACCGAGAATACCAAGACCAGCCGCAATGACAAGCTGAACGGCACGAATGAGGGCCAGACGCGCCGCGGTCACCTCTGCGGCGTCATCCCGCAGGAACCGAAGCGCCGGATCCATTTTGCCGAGATGCTGGTAGGCGTGGAATGCTGAGGCGAGATCATAGAGATAGAAGGCCACTCGGTGCGGCTCGTGCGCGTCGGCCGCTCCTTCGACGGTACGCGGCCACTCCGCCACCTTGCGGATCAGCCCCTGCTCCGTCTCGTGGGTCAGGTGGGCCAGATCTGCCGGCGGAAGCTCCCCAGGCGCCTTCCGCAGCACGGAGGCGATTCGCGCATGAGCGTACTGGACATAGAAGACGGGGTTCTCGCGCGACTGCTCCAGCGCCTTGTCGAAGTCAAAATCGAGCGGCGCGTCATTCTTGCGTGTCAGCATGTGAAAGCGGGTGACATCGGGACCCACCTCGTCGAGCACGTCGCGCAGCATCACGAAGGTGCCGGCCCGCTTCGACATCTTGAACTCCGCGCCGTCTTTGAAGAGCTTCACGAGGTTGATGAGCTTGATGTCGAGCGGCACTTGACCGTCCGAGAGGGCGGAGACCGCGGCCTTGAGCCGGCTCACGTACCCGTTGTGGTCGCGCCCGAACACATTGATCAACTGGTCGTACCCCCGCTCGACCTTGTCGAAATGGTAGGCGATGTCGGGCGCGAAATAGGTCCAGGAGCCGTCGGATTTCTTGACCGCCCGGTCCTGATCGTCACCGCGGGCGGTGGAGCGAAAGAGGGTCTGCTCCCGCGGTTCCCAGTCCTCGGGCGTTTTGCCCTTTGGGGGGGCGAGCTTCCCTTCGTAGATGAGATCCTTTGCCTTCAAATCCGCGATTGCGCCCTCGATCCGGCCCGAGGTGTAGAGAGACTTCTCCGAGAAGAACATGTCCATCTCAACACCGAGCGCTCTCAGATCATCGCGAATGAGAGCCATCATCGCGTCGGTGGCAAAAGTCCGAACGGGCCCGAGCCAGACCTCCTCGGGCTGACCGACATAGGCATCGCCGACCTCTTCTTTGAGGGCGATCCCCACGGGTGTCAGGTAGTCGCCCGGATAGCCGCCGTCGGGCAGCTCCAACGCGCGGCCATGCGCCTCAAGATACCGCGCGTAGACGGACCGGGCGAGGGTGTCGACCTGCGATCCGCCGTCGTTGATGTAGTACTCCCGCGTGACGTCCCACCCGGCAAACGCGAGGAGCCGCGCGAGCGCGTCGCCGAAGACGGCGCCCCGAGTGTGCCCGACATGGAGTGGCCCGGTCGGGTTGGCCGACACGTACTCGACATTGACACGGCCGCGATGGCCGGGCGCACCCTGTCCGAAATCGGTGCCCGCCTCGAGAACGGCGGGCACAACTTTCTTCCAGACATCCGGCGCGAGGCGCAGGTTCAGGAAACCGGGCCCAGCCACATCCGCCGATGAAATCTCCGGCGCCGCGCGCAGCGCCTCGGCCAGGCGTTCGGCAATGTCGCGCGGCTTGGACTGCGCGGGCTTTGCCAGCACCATCGCGGCATTCGTGGCCATATCGCCATGCGCCGGATCGCGCGGAGGCTCGACCGTCACCCCACCAAGGGCAAGGCCCGCCGGCAGGTCTCCGGCCTCCACCATCGCATCGAGGGCGCCGATGACCTGCGCCCGGATGTCCTGAAAGACGTTCATTTTCTGGCCCTTTCGATCGCCGGCGGACTAGCACAGCGGCGCCCGAGGGGCCAGAGGCGCCTAGCCCGTGAGGCGCGCATGCATCTGAAGCGCAAAGCGGTCGGTCATGCCAGCCACGTAGTCTGCGACCATGCGCGCGCGGTCGTCCTCTCCGCAGGCCAGCGCCGGCCCATTCCACTCCTCCGGCATGAGGGAGGGATCTGCCATCATCGCCGCGAAGAGGTCCCGGACAACGCGGTCCGAGTGATCGCGGGTCGCACGCACCTGGTCGTGGCGGTACATGCGCTGGAAGAGAAAGCGCCGGATCTCCTGCAACTCGCCGAACCGCCGATCGGAAAAGGCTACCACCGGTCGATCGAGCGCACGGATCTCGGCTGCTGAGCCAGGTGACGCCGCCGCGAGGCGCGCAGAGCTCGTCTCGATCACGTCCTCGACCATCAGACCGAAGACCCGCCGCAGCGCCTCGTAGCGCCGGCGGCGTCGATGGAGGCCGGGCCAGGTCTGGTCGACATCGGCAAGGGCGGGACCGATCATCGGCAGCGCAGCGATCTCGTCGACGGTAAAGAACCCGGCCCTGAGACCGTCATCCATATCGTGGTTGTTGTAGGCGATGTCGTCTGCGATGGCGGCCACCTGCGCCTCTGCACTCGCATGGGTGTGGAGCTCGAGATCGTGGAGCTCATTATAGCGGGCGAGTGCGTCGGGGAGGGTTCCGGATACAGGCCCGTTGTGCTTGGCGATGCCCTCGAGGCTCTCCCAAGTCAGGTTGAGACCGTTGAACGCTGCGTAGTGCGTCTCGAGCTCGGTGACGATCTTCAGCGCCTGGGCGTTGTGATCGAAGCCGCCATAGGGCTCCATCATGTCGTGAAGCGCATCCTCGCCGGTGTGGCCGAACGGCGTGTGGCCGAGGTCATGGGCGAGCGCCACGGCCTCGGTCAGCTCCTCATGGAGGCCGAGCGCCTTGGCGATCGTGCGCGCCACTTGTGCGACCTCGAGCGAGTGCGTGAGGCGGGTCCGGAAGTAGTCGCCCTCGTGCTCCACAAACACCTGGGTCTTGTGTTTGAGCCGTCGGAACGCGGAGGAGTGGATGATCCGGTCGCGGTCGCGCTGAAACTCAGAGCGGGTGCGCGAGGGCGGCTCTGCCACAAGGCGGCCACGGCTCTCCTCGGGGCGCGCGGCGAAGGGGGCGAGGGGCATATCCAGTCCGGTCTTGTTGCGCCGCGGCCTGAGGCTTACATTCTGCCAAAACCCAAGACAAGGATGGCTCGCATGGACCTGACCCTCCCGCCGCGCGTCACAGGACGGGCCTTCGATCAGCTCGATCTCATCTCGGAAAGCGCCGGCGCGCCGAAGTGCTTGCGCGTGGCTGTGGAAGGCGGCGGCTGCTCGGGGTTCCAGTATGATCTGACCCTTGAGGACGGCGCGGCGGAAGATGATCTCGTGCTCGCGCGGGGCAGCGCCAAAGTGCTGATCGATCCGGTCTCCCTGCCCTTCCTTGCCGACGCGGAAATTGACTTCTCGGCGGAGCTTATTGGCGCACGGTTCGTGATCCAGAACCCGAATGCCACATCGAGCTGCGGCTGCGGCACGTCGTTCTCGATTTAGCGCAAGCGGGGCGGCCGCTCGGCCGCTGCAGCGCGTGCGGGCGGGGTCAGGTCTATTTTGAGGCCCACCCTCTCCAAACGCTCGGTCAAAGCGGCTGGCGTGGCGGCAACGTCGAGCGATGCGTTCGAAAGACCGGCGAGCGCCAGCGCCTCAGACACCGCCTGCGCGGCGGCGGCGGCGCTGCCCGGGGGCGCCCCTGGGAGGGCGAGGAGCGTGCGGTCTGCGCCGTTCTGATACTCGACACCGACCAGGATCGCCGCGGGCAGCATGGCCGCCAGCGCGGGCATCGCGCGGTCGAGCGCCATGAGCACGTCGGGCGCAACCTCGGGCGGGCGCAAGCGCTCGGGCCGGAGGCGATCTATGTCGATCGGGGCGGCGACGTCCGCCAGCCAGTCAACGGCCGCAGCGGGCAACAGCGTCTCTGACGGGGCGCCGAAGTTGAGGCCGAGCGCAACGCCCTGCCCCGCGAGGATCCCCGCGAGCCGCCGCCCTGTGAAGAGCGCATACCGCCCGGGCCCCAAAAGATCCGTCATGCGGAGGGCGGTATCGAAGGCGAGTGCCACGGGCCCGTCCTCAGCCTCCACCAGCCGCACGGCCTCGCCCTCGAGCGGCACGGCGAGCTCAGCGCTCCGGAGGAGTGTGTAGAACGCGCGCGCCTCGTCGTCCCCCCCTGCTGCCATCGCTGCAACGGCCGTGTCGAGTGGGGTCGGAGCGCTCACGTGCCGAGAAGCTCCGCCACGCGCTCCCGAACCCAGGGAAGGGTCTCTGCTTCGAAGTGCGGGTTCTTCTTCAGCCAGCCTCCGTTCCGCCAGGAGGGGTGCGGCAGCGGCACCACCTCCGGCAGTCGTGCGCGCCAGTCTGCCACCGCCGCCGTGACCGAGCGCGTGCCGAGCGTCCAGCTCTGTGCATACCCCCCCACAAGCAGCGTCAAGCGCACGTGCGGCATCAGCGCCAGCGCCTCGGCGCGCCAGGTGTCCGCGCACACTTTCGGCGGCGGCAAGTCGGCGCCTTTGACGTCGTATCCTGGAAAGCAAAAGGCCATTGGCATGACTGCGAAACGGTCGCGGTCGTAAAACGACGCCCGGTCAACACCGAGCCAATCGCGGAGGCGATCGCCCGAGGCATCGTCGAAGGGAAGGCCCGACTTATGGACCCGCATCCCTGGCGCTTGGCCCGAGATCAGGATCGGCGCCGTTGCTGAGAGCCACGCCACAGGGCGCGGCGCATGAGCGGTGGCCGTCGCCGCAAAGCGCCCCGCGCAAAGGCGGCAGGACGTCACCCTGGCCTCAAAGGCCGCGAGATCATCGCGCGCCTGGATCTGACGGACCGCGTTCACCGGACCTCCGTCCCAGAAACCGATCCTGCGCGCAAGAGACCGAGGGCCGCACGGCGGGACTTGCAATTCTTCGATGTTTGTGCAAATATCAAAACATGGAACAATCAGATCGACGTCCCCATCCGTTTCTTGACATCGAAGAGGCCGCGCAGGCCTTCGCAGCGCTCGGCTCCGGGCAGCGGCTCTCGGTGCTGCAAGCCCTGGTCGCGGCCGGGCCGCGGGGCCTCCCCGCTGGGGTTTTGGCGGAGCGGACGGCCATCGCGCCGTCGACGCTCACCCATCACCTCCGGTTTCTGACGCAGGCCGGCCTCGTCGTGCAGGAACGCAAGGGGCGCAGCATCGTCTCTCGCGCGGCCTTCGGCCGGGTGGAGGCGCTGTCCTCCTACCTCCTCCTCAATTGCTGCGCGGATGCACAGCCGGCTCCCCTCGAAAGGCACAGCCATGACTGACACCTCCCTCCCCGCTCCGGCGCGGGATCTCTGGCGGCGCACCGACACCGTGTGGTTGGTCTTCGCCGCGATCATCGCGCTCCTCGCCGTGCTGGCACCGGGCGATCTGCCGGGGATCCTTGGGATCATGCTCGGCGCGCTCGGGCAGACCGCGATCTTCATCACCTTTGCCGTCCTTGCCGTTGCGTTCCTTAAGGCAACGGGCGCGGAGGTCCTTCTCGCCCGCGCCTTTGAGGGCAACGAGACGCGGATGATCGTGATGGCGGCCCTCCTCGGCGGGCTCTCACCCTTTTGTTCCTGCGAAGTGATCCCGTTCGTCGCAGCGCTCCTGGCGCTCGGCACGCCGCTCTCGGCCGTGATGGCCTTCTGGCTCGCCTCGCCGCTGATGGATCCGGCGATGTTTATCATGACCTCTGCGGAACTCGGGCTCGATTTCGCGATCGCGAAAACCATCGCGGCGGTCGCCCTTGGCCTCTTCGGCGGGTTTTCGGTTCGCTACTTTGCGCAGAGCCGGGCCTTTGCCGATCCCCTAAAACCGGCGCAGGCCACCGGCTGCGGCTGCGGCGCCAGGAAACCCTTCACCGGAACACCCGTCTGGCGCTTCTGGACGATCGCCGAACGGCGGGAGACATTCTTAGAGAGCGCCTTCACCAACGCGCGGTTCCTCCTGAAGTGGCTCGCCGTCGCCTACCTCTTTGAGGCGATGATGATCACCTACGTGCCCGCCGACGCAATCGCGACGTTCCTCGGGGGGGAAGGGTTCTTCACAGTCCTCCTCGCCACTGTCGTCGGCATGCCGGCGTACCTGAACGGGTATGCTGCGGTCGGACTTCTGGGCGGGCTCCTCGACCAGGGGATGGCCCCCGGCGCGGCCATGTCCTTTGTGATCGCAGGCGGTGTCTCGAGCATCCCGGCGGCCATCGCGGTCTGGGCGCTGGTCAAGCCGCGCGTCTTTGCCGGATACATCGGCTTTGCCTTTGTCGGCGCGCTTGCCGCCGGCATGCTCTGGAACGTGATCGCCTGAGCCCTGTTGTTGCAGCGATGAGCCACTTCCCCTACTGAGGCCGAAGGCCGACAGGACCGGGAGTGGCTCATGACGCGCGTATGGCAGTTTCTGACAAACTATTCCCTGTTGCTTATTTTCGGCGCGTTGATTGCGCTTGTCTGGGCCAATATTGACCCGCACGGCTACCATCACTTTATTGAGACGCCGCTTTGGGCAAACGACCTTGTCGGCGCGACATATGACTACTGGCTGAAAGCCTACGGCGATCACGCCGAGGACCTGATCGCGCCCGGGCCTGAGCGGGTGCTGTCCATCCACTATCTCGTCAACGATCTCCTGATGGCGTTCTTCTTTGCCATCGCCGGCAAGGAAGTGTGGGAGGCCGTCGCCCTCAAATCCGGAAGCCTCCGCGGGCGGAAGGCTCTCTCGCCCCTGGTCGCGACCGCCGGTGGGATCGCGGGGCCGATGGCCGTCTATCTTGGCATTGCCGCTGTCCTCGGCTCGACCACCTACGACGCGGTTGCCAATGGCTGGGCGGTGCCAATTGCGACAGACATCGCGTTCTCCTACCTCGTCGGGCGTCTCATATTCGGCGCCGGACACCCGGCGGTGCGGTTCCTCCTCCTCCTCGCGATTGCCGATGACGCGGCCGGGCTGATCATTCTGGCGGTGTTCTACCCGACGGGCGATCTGGCGCCGGCATGGCTGCTCCTGTCCTTTGGCGCTGCGATTGCTGTCTACGTCCTCTTCAATTGGCTGCCGAGAAAGCTCGACGCGGCGCGGCCCGGACGGCCGGTCTCAAGCGCGGTCGAAAAATCGCTCGGCTACCTCCCCTACATCATCGGCGGCGCGATCTGCTGGTACGGGTTTCAGGAGAGTGGGATCCACCCGGCGCTCGGCCTCCTCCCGATGGTGGCCACCCTGCCCCATGCCGATGAGGATTATGGCATCTACGCGGCCGCCGAAACAGAGCAGCACGACCTTCTGAACCGGGCCGAACATGCGCTCAAAAGCCCGGTCGAGATCGTTCTCTTCACCTTCGGCCTCACCAATGCAGGCGTCGAGTTCTCAGCGATCGGGGCGGCGACCTGGCTGGTGCTCTTTGGGCTCCTGATCGGCAAACCGGCGGGGATCCTTCTCTTCGGATGGTTTGCTGCGGGCCCGATGCGCCTCGGCTTGCCGGATGGCATGCGCGTTGTCGATCTCTTTCTGGTCGGCTGTGTGGCGGCAATCGGCTTCACCGTCTCGCTCTTCATCGCAGCCGTGGCGTTTGAGCCCGGACCCGTGCAGGATGCCGCCAAAATGGGGGCTCTCTTCAGTTTCGCGGCCGCTCTGATGTCCTTTGCTGCGGCGAACATGATCGGTGTGGTCAGACGGGATTCGTGATGTTTGAGGCCCGAAATCCTTGAAAAATGACCAAACTCGGACCTATATGACGATGAGGCAAGAAATCATGCCGTGCGAAAGGCACCGATGATCGAGTTTGTGAACGTCTCCAAGTCGTTTTGGACCGGCAAGAGCCGCAAGGTCATTCTCGACCAGGCGAGCTTCCGGATCGAGCTCGGCCGCTCGCTCGGGATCCTCGCGCCGAACGGCACCGGAAAGACGACGATCATCAACATGATGGCGGGGCTGGAGCATGCGGATGAGGGACGGATCGTGCGCACCTCGCGCGTGTCCTTTCCGCTGGGCGTCGTCGGCGGCATCAACAACAAGCAGAGCGCGCAGGAAAACACGCGCTTCATCGCCCGGCTCTATGGTCTGGAGCCCGACGATGTCGAGGCGTTTTGCCGATACCTGTGCGACATCAAAGAGTATTTCGAGATGCCCGTGGCGACCTACAGCCAGGGGATGCGGTCGCGCTTTATGTTCGCGCTGATGCTGTCGCTCGACTTCGACATCTATCTGATCGACGAGGGGATGCCCTCCACCATCGACGCGGAGTTCAACCGAAAGGCCGGCGCCATCCTGCATGAGCGACTGAGCCAAGCCACCGTGGTGATCGTGTCCCACCGCCCCCGCATTCTTGAGACCTATTGCGAGGCTGCGGCGGTGCTCCGGCACGGACGTCTTTACATGTTCGACACGCTCGACGAAGCGAAAGAGCTCTATGATTACACCGTCTAACCCGCGTCCGGCCGATGGCTGAGGACAGCGACAGCGGCGCGGCGACCGGGGCGGCTCCGCCATATGTCGATCCGAAGGGCCGCAAGATCCTGGCGCGCCACAAGCAGTTCGCAGTCCGCCAGGCCAGGCGGATGGGTCTCGGGCTGACAGATCCGAACGCCGCGCTCCATAAGCTGGCGGAGATGGGCGTGAACATCTTCGCCAATGACGAAAAGCTCCTCGACCTCGCAACGGACGCCAGGGCCAAGGAGGCGGGAGCCCAGGTTCCCGCCAAGAAGAAAGAGACACCTCCGGCGCCGAAGCGGGACAAGCGCGTTGCCAAGAAGGCAGGCGCCGACGTCCTGATGGAGCCCGAGGACGCCATCGTGATGAAGCCCGAGGGCGAAGAGCGCGACCTCAAGGCCGAGCGGGAGCAGGAGATCGCTCGCATCCAGCGCGAGCTTGTCACCAGGCGGCGCAACCGCTTCATGGCGATGCTCCTGCGCCTGGCCGTCTTCGTCATGATCCCGACCGGTGTTGTTGGCTTTTACTCCTACCTGGTTGCGACGGACATGTACGCGACCGACAGCGAGTTCGTGATCCAGACGGCGGAGGCCGGGGTCGGTGCGACCGAACTCGGCTCCCTGATCGGGCTCGGCAGCGCGACCTCTCAGGACAGCGTGGTCGTGCAAGGTTACTTGACCTCGCGCGAGGCGTTTTTGCGCCTCCAGTCCGACTACGACTATGTCGAACACTTCAAGAACCCTGCGATCGATGCAATCCAGCGGTTGCCCGAGGATGCCACGCTCGACGATGCCTATTCCCTGTTCGGGAGCCATGTGAATGTCGGCTACGACCCGTCGGAGGGCGTGATCCGAATGACGGTGATCGCAACGTCGCCGGAGGCCAGCCAGACCTTCTCGCAGGCGCTGATCCGGTATGCCGAAGACCGCGTGGACGGGCTGACGCTCGAGGCGCGGGGCGATCAGCTCCGCGACGCACTTGCACGCCGCGACCAGGCGGAGCGAGAGCTTCTGTCCGCGCAGGAGCGCATCGTGTCGCTCCAGCAGGCGCGTGAGGTGCTCTCACCTGAGGTGGAGCTGCAGGCGACGATGGGGATCATCAACACGCTTCAGCTTCAGCTCGAGAACCGGCGGCTTGAACTCCGCCAGCTGCTGGCAAATCCCCGCCCCAACCAATCGCGCGCGGACGTCCTTCGCGCCGAGATCGTGGGCTATGAGAGCCGGATCAACGAGCTCCGCGCCGAGTTGACGCAACCCGATGGCAGCAGCACCTCGCTCGCCGGGATCACGGCGGAGCTCCGGCTGGCGGAGCTTGAGCTTGCGACCAAGCAGATCATCCTCGAGGAGGCCATATCCGGCGCCGAAGCGGCCCAGATCAAGGCCGATCAACAGACACGATACATCTCCGTCGGTGTCGCTCCGATCGCGCCCATCGGCGCGACGTATCCGCGGAAACTCGAGAACACGCTCTTGGCCTTCATCGTCTTTTCGGGCATCTACATTCTCGGGTCGCTAACCTACTCCATTCTCCGCGAACAGGTGAGCCTCTGAGCCATACAGTCGACATCGGCCGGGTCAGCGTGGCGAATGACCGCCCCCTCGTGGTGATCGCAGGGCCCTGCCAGCTTGAGGGGCGCGACCACGCGGTCATGATCGCCGAGGAGATGGCCAAGATCTGCGCGGATGCCGGCGCGGGCTATGTGTTCAAGGCATCCTACGACAAGGCAAACCGGAGCTCGCTTGCCGGCGTCCGGGGCGTGGGTCTGGAGCAGGGTCTCGAGATCTTGGCGGATGTCCGCGAGACGATTGGCTGTCCGGTCCTGACCGATGTCCACGACGCCGCCCAGGCCAAGGCAGCGGGCGCTGTGGTCGATGTGGTGCAAGTCCCGGCCTTCCTTTGCCGCCAGACGGATCTGCTGATCGCCTGCGGCGAAACGGGCAAAGCGGTCAACATCAAGAAAGCTCAGTTCCTCGCACCTTGGGACATGCCGAATGTGGTCGAGAAAGTCGCCTCGACCGGCAACACGCGCATCCTACTGACGGAGCGCGGGACATCCTTTGGCTACAACACGCTTGTCACCGACATGCGCTCCCTGCCGCAGCTCGCCCGGACCGGCTACCCGGTGGTGATGGACGCCACACACTCAGTCCAGCAGCCGGGCGGCCTCGGCGGGTCATCGGGCGGGCAGCGGGAGTTTGCACCTGTGATGGCGCGTGCGGCTGTCAGCCTCGGCGTGGCAGCGGTCTTCATCGAAACGCACGAGGCGCCCGACCGTGCGCCCTCCGACGGACCAAACATGATCCCGCTCGCTCAGATGTCAGAGCTGGTTGGGACGCTCATGCGCTTCGACACCTTGGCAAAGTCCCTCCCCCTCACGCTCTGACGCATTCACCGCAAATCGATATTGCAGGCCATTTCCCGCGATAGTAAACGAAGGCTCCCTGCTGGGGTGTAGCCAAGCGGTAAGGCAGCGGTTTTTGGTACCGTGTACCGTAGGTTCGAATCCTACCACCCCAGCCACACTGCGCGCATAAGCCTCTGATCTGAAACTGAAAAATTGGATCGGACGCATCGGCTTCCACCGGCTCTTCCACAAACTGGAAAGAAGTGGAGAAGCCCTACGACCGACGAAAAACCCGCGCCAATGGACCCAAACGGGCAAGCACACTTCTCGCGCTGCCTCGACGGTGCGGTGTCTCTATAGGGGCTGCGACATGCGCTCGAGGCGCTGGAACAGCTCAGGCTCAGTGCGGGCGCCTCTGAAGACATATCGGCGACGGTGACGCGGTTGGCCAGCGACTGCGCGCAGCAAGCGCTGGCCGATCATCTTGGCCAGCCCGTTGGTAGCCCACCGAACCTCACCTTCATTGTTGATCTCGCTCACCTGCTTTCTGTGCCCAAAAAAAGCCAAGGGCCAAGTCGATGGCAGCGAGATCAAACACTAATGGAATGAGGAGTATGCTTCGGATCGAACAAGTCGACCTTGCCAAGTTGACCGGTATAGCACGAGCGAACGTGAACGAGTTTGAGAACGAAGTTCGCACGCCGCAACGGAGCAGGTGCCAAGCGACACGCAGATTTGGGGGTTGAGGCGGCGTCCCGTTTTGCGGTTGGTGTGGCGCAAGGCTGAACAGGGCGTGCGGTTTGAGGTGCCCCTAGATTTATAGACGCTTTGCCCCCTTACTTTGAGCCGAGGAGGCGACGATGGGGACAAGCAACTACAGCGACGAGTTCAAGCGCGATGCGGTGCATCAGATCACGGTGCGCGGGTATCCCGTTGGGGA